>NZ_RJUL01000009.1 GCF_003751625.1 Gallaecimonas pentaromativorans | reverse complement strand
ACCAGACCGGTCATATCCACGCTGTATCCGGCCAAAACACAGCAAGTACCCAGCGAGAAAGAAAAAATGCCAGTCAGCTTAACTGACTGGCATTACCGCAATGCGGGGCTTTTTTAGTTCGGTTGCCAGCCGGCAAGCACCGCATCGGCGTTGTACCAGGGCAGGGCTCTTGGCAGCAGCTGTGGCCGCTCATCGCTTTTAATGGCGCCGGGGCCGGTATTGGCGTATTCAAAAAAACGCGACCAGGGGTGCACCTCGAAGCGCCCTGGGGTGCCGTCGGGGCGGGTGATGCCGATGGCGGCGTAGCCTTCCTTGCCGAAGTGGTCGTCCATAAAGTTGTCGATAAACACTGCCGAGCCTTCGGCCCTTGGGTCGCCGCTGGGGTGCCAGGGGCGGCCAAGGCGCACCGAGCCTTTCGGCACCCCCGGTTCTTTTAAGAAACGGTTATGGATAAACAAAAAGCCGTAGGGCTGGCTGATATCGGTGCTGGGGGCGGTGATATAACCGGTGATTTTGGCGCCCTCGCGGTTGCGTGAAACAATATCGCAGCGGCGAAACACCGCCTGGCCCTTGCCGAAGATAAAATCGACATTGCCTTTGATGGTGCAGTCTTCAAAAAGCTGGCGGCCAGCGTCCACCAGCAGGGTGTCCTGGTAGCCAAGTAAGGTAACGTGGCGAAACAGCGCCCGGTCGCTTTGCCCGGCGGTGGCCAGTGCCACGGCCTGGGTGTGGCGCACCTTGCTGGGGTCGGTGTCGCTTTTGGCGGCGTTGGCCGGAAAATCAAAGCTGTTGTCGATGGTGAGGTTTTGGGCCGTGAAATCCGGCGCCGTGACCCGCAGCACATAGCTGCCCCAGGTGCCCACCGCCTTGCCGTCCGGCCCTTTGGCCTCGGCGCTGTCGCCATAGCGGATGATGGTGCCGCCCTGGCTTTGCCCCAAGAGCTGTACATGGGGTTTATCGATGCTGAGCTTTTCCCGGTACACCCCGTCTTTGATAAAAATGGTAAAGGGCTTGGGGTTATCGGCCGGCACTGCCGCCAGCGCCGCAGCTATGGTGGCGTGATCGCCCCCTGGGCCCACCACCGCCTGATAAGGCGTCGCCAGCGCGCCGCCACAAAACAAGACCAGCCAACTTAACAGTACACGCATCAACGCCTCCTTAGGTTGCCCCGATGCTAACGCCACCACGCTAATTGCCTGTTCCAGATATGGAATTTTCCCCTTTTTGGCCAAAAGAGGCGCTGGCGCTGGCGTATGGTGGGCAAAAAACGGCAGAGGTTATTTTGATGAAAAACGTCCTTCTCCTTATCAGCGCGCTTTGGCTCTTTGGCTGCGCCAGCACCACCTTGCGCCCACAACACCTTTATTTGGCCGGCGACTCCACCATGGCCGAAAAACTCCCCGAAAAACGCCCGGAAACCGGCTGGGGAGAAGAGCTGCAACACGCCTTCAAGCCGCAGATGCAAGTGGTGAATCTCGCTAAAAACGGACGCTCCACCCGCACTTTTATCAGCGAGGGGCGCTGGCAATCATTGATGGCGGCCTTGCAGAGCGGCGATTGGGTCTTTATCCAGTTCGGCCATAATGACGAGTCCAAGGAAAAGGTGGACCGCTACACGGCGCCGGACGCTTTTCGGCAAAACCTGGAGCGCTTCGTGGCCGAAGTGCGGGCCAAGGGCGCCAACCCGGTACTGCTGACGCCGGTAATGCGCCGCCGCTTTGACGATAACGGCCAGTTTTATGATGTGCACGGGGTCTACCCCGACATCACCCGTGGCGTGGCCATGGATAAAAAGGTACCGCTTTTGGACATGCACCGGCGCAGCGAAGCGGTGCTGGTGAAATTAGGCGCCGAGCCGTCACGAGCCCTGTTCTTGCAGCTAAAGCCGGGGCAAAACCCCAACTACCCCAAGGGCGTGGAAGACAACACCCACTTTAATCCCAAGGGCGCCGAGGCCATGAACGCGTTGGCGGTAGCGGCCATTCGCGAGCAATTGCCGGCCCTAGCTGCGTATTTAAAATAACCGCCATATTCAGGGCGGGATAACGCTGGCATGATGGATTTCTAATCTACTTTCATAGGGATAGTGTCATGTCAGCGTCACCTACCTGGATCTTTTCGCCAGAGCACCTCTACCAAATCAATTCCGTTGCCACCGATGGCGCCGCCGAGCGCTGCGTGTTCGGTACCTCCAGCGAATTTAGCAGCGGTATTTTCTCGTTTTTCTGTGTCGACAATTGCGGCCAAGCTCTGTGGCAGCAGCCCCTGGCCGAAGCCTGCACCCAGGGTTTTTTCTGGGCCGCCATCAGTAACGACGGCGCCTACGCCGCTGGCGGCGGCCAGTACAGCAGCGCCCAGGGCTTTTTGAAGGCTTACCGGGGTGATACCGGTGAGGTGCTGCTGGATGTCGACCTGCCGGCAAGGGTCAACCAGGTGTCGCTGAGCCACGACGGCGCGCTGCTGGTGGCGGTTTACGGCGGCACCTTACAGCTTTATGCCTTGGAGGCGGGGCTGTATCAGCTTAAAAGCGAAGTGGCCCTTGGCTTTAACGGTGTCAGTTATGAGAGCAACAGCGCCGTTATCGACCAAAGCGGCAGCGCGGTGGTGGTGTCATGCCGCAACTACAGCCTCAATAACGGCGCCGTCTTTGTCTATCCCGTTAAAGACTCACGCCTGGCGCTGCCCAGTTGCAGCCAGTTCGAAGTGGGGGTGATGCGGGTGGCGATAGCCGAGGGCGGCAGCCACTGGGCGGCCTTGCTGCACGACGGCGGCGTGGCGGTTTTTAGCCGCAATCTGCCGGGCGGCGCTTTTTGCCGCTCCACCCCGGATGTGGCCAACCTGTCGGTGGGCTATGGCCTTGCTCTTACCGTTACCGCCGCCGGTGAAGTGGTGGTGGCTTGCGGGGTCAACCTCAACAATGCTGCGCCGCAAAACCAGGGTCTTTTGTATCTCCTTAAAGGCGATGAGCAAAGGGGCATGGAGCTGCAATGGCAGGCGCCTCTGGCGCTGGCGGCCAACCCCGGGGTGAGTATCGACAGCAAAGGCACATGGGTGACCGCCACCGACGGCAAACCCATAGACGAGAGCACCGGCGCCGAGTCTATCGGCCATTTCTATCTCTTTGATGGCCACAGCGGCCAGCAGCAATGGCGCTTTCAAACGCCGATGATGAACTGGCCCATGGTGATAAGCCACGATGGTCAGCGGCTTTACGGCGGCAGCGACGACGGCAAGCTCTATTTCTGGCAAAACAGCTAAATAAAAAGCCAGGGCTTAGCCCTGGCTTTTTTGTCACGGGGGTATCTTAAGCGCTGATGGCCACCTGATTGCGCCCGGCCCGTTTGGCCTCCAGCAAGTGGCGGTCGGCGCGGTCAAAGGCTTCCATGATGGTCTCGGTTTCCATCACTTCCACTACCCCAAAACTGCCGGCCAAGCCCTGGATGGGGCCCTGTACCGTTAATTGCATCAGCGCCAGGCGCATACGGTCGGCGGTTTCCCTGGCCTGGCTTAGGGTGTCACCCGGCAGCAGCATCATGAACTCGTCGCCGCCAAAGCGGCCCAAAATATCGGCCTGGCGCAGCTGGCGCTTAACGGTGCTGGCCACCGCCACCAGCGCCATGTCGCCAACACTGTGGCCGTATTTGTCGTTGATGCTTTTGAAATGGTCGATATCGAATACCACCAGGGAAATGGGCTGGCGATAATGGCGGGCGCGCAGCACTTCCTGTTCGGCCTGCTCGAAAAAGTGGCTGCGGGACGCGGCCTTGGTCAGGCCATCTTCCAGGGCGATTTGCCTGAGCCTGGCGTTATGGCTCACCAACACCGGCACGGTCAGCCCAAAGTAGGTGCTGGCCGCCAGCACGCTGATGGCGAATTGATACACCAAGGCGTGGTCGCTCAGCGCCAGCATCTTGATGCCGATGGCGGTAAGGGTGCTGAGCAGCGCCAGGCTCAGAGCGCTTCTAAGCGGCGTTTCGGTGTGCACTATCCACATCAGGGGAATGCACATAAAGAAGATGCTAAAGGCCACTTCGTCGTGGTGAAACTGGGCGGTGGCGGTCATGGTCAGGGTCAGCAGCAGCGCGCTTAAAAGCAGCTTCATTACAAAACCGTAGCGGTCGCTGCCGCTTTGGCGCAGCCCCAGCTCCAATATCCAACTGCCACAGCGCGGATAAAAGCGGCTGATAAGGCCGATGCAAAGAGGGGTCAGGGCGATGATGCCGATAAGGTCGCCAATCCACCAGGCCAGCCAGATTTGGCTGATGTCGCTGCCACTTAAAATGCTGGTAACGGCAAGAGCCTGGGTGCCGGTAAAGGTGGCCAGCAGGGCGCTTAAGGGGCCCAGCAGTAAAAACGCCAGAATAACGGTAGGCAGGTTGTGGCGGCTGGAGCGGCGGATCACCAAAAGGGTGATGGCGGCGCCCAGCCAGTAAGACAGACTATGCACTACCCCGAACAGGAGCCCTGATTGCAACAGCTCGCTCAGGCTGTGTTGGCTTTGGTCCAGCATGTCTTCCCAGAAGGTGCTGGCCAGACCGCAAAAAACAATGGCCGGCAAGGCGCGTTTGCCCAGCAGCAAAAAGGCGGCAAAGGTGACCCCCGAGGGCGGAAACCAGATGCTGGCGTGGGGAGCGTATTCCATGAGTGACGCGATGCGCCAGCTGGCCATCCACAACAGGATAAGCAGCAGATCGCTCAGCCAAGGAAAGCGAAGCAGCAAGGCGTTGGCGGCAACGGTTGTGCCGAGGGGGGCATCAGAAGCAATGACGTTCCGTTGGTCGTGTGGCAATGGAAAACCTTACAAGCATTCTTATTAATCAGGCCCAGTGTCTTTCTTTATGAGTTGTGTCGACAGCCAGGGCATTTGGGCATTTCACTGCCTCCGTATGCTAACACCAGGATTGTTACTTTCATTCAACATTTTTAACGTTGGAACATGCTTTTAGCGGCCTGTATCAAAATCTTTGCAGTGGTTTCAGGCTTTAAGCGGCAATAGCCGGAAAGCGCGGCGCTAAGGTGGCGTTGGTCAAAACGCTCCGCCAGCCAGCACTTACCCCAGCGCGCTGTAACCGTTATCCACAAAGATCACCTGGCCGGTAATGTGCCGGGATTTGTCTGACAGTAAAAAGGCGGCGGCTTCGCCGATTTGGGCGATGGAAACCTGCTGGTGCAGCGGCGCCCTGGCGGCAGCCTCGGCCATCAGCGCGTCAAAGTGCGCTAGGCCCGAGGCGGCGCGGGTGGCAACCGGGCCAGGGGAGAGGGCGTTAACCCGGATATTGGCCGGGCCCAGCTCGCTGGCGAGGTAGCGCACACTGGCCTCCAATGCTGCTTTTACCGGCCCCATCAGGTTGTAATTGGCTATCACCTTCTCGGCGCCGTAATAGCTCATGGTGAGGATGGCTCCGCCCTCTGCCATCAGCGGCTCGGCCGCTTTGGCCAGGCGCACCAGCGAGTGGCAGGAGATGTCCATGGCCGTGCAAAAGCCCTCGGCGGAGCTGTCAAGGTACCTGCCTTGGAGATCGGCCTTAGGGGCAAAGGCGATGGAATGGAGCACAAAATCAAGGCGCCCCCATTGGGCGCCGATGGCGCCAAACAGCGCCCTGAGCTCGGCCGGCTGGCGCACATCCAAGGGCATGAAAAGCGCTGCGTCCAGCTCTTTGGCAAGGGGCGCGACAAAGGGTTTGGCTTTGTCGCTTTGGTAGGTGATGGCAAGTTCGGCGCCCATGGCCTTAAGGGCCTGGGCGCAGCCAAAGGCGATGGAGTCGCTGTTGGCCAGGCCAACAATCAACCCGACGAGGGGCTTGGTCATAGCAGCTCCTTGGCAAAGTGTTCCTGGATCTCAAGGGCCATGCAGCCCTCTTCGTTGGCGGCGATCACCAGGTGGCCAAAAGGCGGCAAGAAGGCCAGATGCGCCAAGATCTGTTTGCGAAGGGGCGCGGCGTTCTCGCCGATGCCGCCGGTAAAGACCACGGCGTCCAAGCCGCCGAGAGACACCGCCATGGCGGCTATTTGCTGCGCCACCTTCAAGGCAAAAAAGTTAAGGGCAAAGCGGGCCTTAGGATCGCTGCTGGCCAGCAGGGTTTTCACGTCGTTACTCAGCCCCGACAGCCCCTTAAGGCCCGACTCTTCATAAAGCTGGTACTCGATATCCTCGATGGGCATGCCAAGGCCCTTGACCATATACACCACGGCGCCAGCATCGATATTGCCGCAGCGGGTGCCCATGGGCAGGCCTTCGAGGGCGGTCATGCCCATGGTGGTGTCGATGCTGGCCAGCTGCTTCATGGCGCAGAGGCTGGCGCCGTTACCCAGGTGCGCAGCCACCACCTTGCCCTGGGCCAGTTTGGGGTGATGGTGGCGCAGCTGGTGGGCTATCCAGTCGTAGGACAGGCCATGAAAGCCGTAGCGACGAATGCCCCGCTCAAAGAGGCTGTCTGGCAGGGCGTAGCGGTTAAACAGGGCGCCGTGGCGGGCATGAAAGGCGGTGTCGAAGCAGCCGTACTGGCGAATGCCGGGGCGGCGCCGGGCCAGGGCGCGCACCCCGGCCAGGTTATGGGGCTGGTGCAGCGGCGCCAGGGGCGAGAGGCTTTGCAGATAATCCATGGCTGCTTGGTCCAGCGCCACCGGGGCAGTAAAACGTTCGCCACCGTGCACAATGCGGTGGGCGGCGGCCAGCAGTTGCCAGTCTTGCGGCTGGGCATCCAGCCAGTTGAGCACCGCTTCCATGGCGCTGTCGTGGTTGTCTGCCCCTTCCAGGGCAACGGCTTGTGGCGCGGCGCCTGCCAACCCGGCCTTAAAACTGGCGCCGGTGCCGATATCTTCCACTTTGCCACCGGCCAGTAAGGTCAGCGCTTCATCCAAAGCAAAAAGCCGGAATTTGACGCTGGACGAACCGGTGTTGAGTACCAACAGCGCCGCGCTCATTTGATGTTTCCCTCTTTGCGGGCGGCCGCCAAAAATACTGCGGCGGCGCAGGAGAGCAGCCGGGTGCGCAGGCTGTCGGCGCGGCTGGTGAGGATGATGGGCACCCTCGCTCCCAGCACGATACCGGCGGCGTCGGCCTTACCAAGGAAAGTCAGCTGTTTGGCCAGCATGTTGCCGGCCTCGATGTTGGGCACCACCAGGATGTCGGCGTCTCCAGCCACTGGCGAGTGGATGCCCTTGTTGGCGGCCGCCTCCCGGCTGATGGCGTTATCCAGCGCCAAAGGGCCATCAAGAATGCCGCCGGTGATTTGCCCCCGGTCGGCCATTTTGCACAGGCTGGCGGCATCGAGGGTGGAGCTGATGCGGCTGGTGACTGTCTCCACCGCCGAGAGGATGGCCACCTTGGGCTGCGCGCCCTGGTGGCCAAAGAGCACCTGCCAGAGGTTAATGGCGTTTTGGCAGATGTCGGCCTTTTCTTCGAGGCTGGGGGCAATGTTGATGGCGGCATCGGTGATGATGAGCGGTTTATGATGGCCGCGCACATCCATCACGTAGCAGTGGGAGATGCGCCGCTCGGTGCGAAGGCCGCTGGCCGCTTTTACCACCGCGCCCAACAGCTCGTCGGTGTGCAGCGCCCCTTTCATGATGGCCTGCACCTGGCCGCAGGCGGCAAGCTCGGCGGCTTTGGCGGCCGCTTCGTGGCTGTGCTCGGTGTCTATCAAGGGCCAGGGGCTGATGTCGATATCCCCCTCGGTGGCGGCTTGCCAGATTTTGTCTTTGGGGCCAACCAGCACCGGCTCGATAAGGGCGGCGTCACTTGCTTCTTTTACCGCCTGCAAGGCAGCAAGGTTAACCGGGTGCACCACGGCGGTTTTAACCGCGCCCTTGTCCTGGCAGGCGCTAATCACGCTTTGGTAGTGGTCTTGGTAAAAGGCAACCCTTGGCAGCATGGGCCGGGGCAGGGACAAATGCTCGGTGGGCGCCAGCACGGTGGCGATGCCGCTTACTACCACCTCGCCATGTTCGTTAATGCATTGGCAGTCAAAATCCACCAGCGGTTTGCCCTCACCCTTGCTTTTCACGCTAAGGGTGACGGTTATCTCGTCGCCAAGACGCACCGGCTTTTTAAAGTGGATGTCTTGGCTTAAATAAATGGTGCCGGGGCCGGGCAACTGGGTGCCGAGCACGGTGGAGATAAGGGCGCCAGACCACATGCCGTGGCCAATCACCCCGTGAAAGAGGCTGGCCTTGGCGTATTCGGGGTTCATATGGGCCGGGTTAACGTCGCCGGACATCAGCGCAAACAGGTTGATGTCGTCTTGAGTGAGTTTGCGTTTGAGGCTGGCGCTCTGGCCTATGTAGAGCTCATCAAAGGTGATGTTACTGAGAAGGTTGTCGTCCATGTCGGGTTCCTACTTCATCAATACAAAGCTGCCGGGGGCATCGCCCTTTGCCGGGTACTGGCGGCTGCCAAGGTTTTTGGGGGCGGCCACCTCGGCGCTGCTGTGCTCGGCCAGCCAAGCCTGCCAGGCTGGCCACCAGGAGCCTGAGTGCGGCTCGGCCTTTTCAAGCCAATGCTCTGGGGAGAGATAAGGGTCTTTGGCGCCTTTAAAAAGCTGGCGGTAGCTGCGGTGCGGGTGGCCGGGCTCGGAGACAATGCCGCTATTATGGCCGCCGCTTGCCAGCACGAAGGTCACGTCGTTGCCGCCGATAAGGTGCACCTTGTGTACCGATACCCAGGGCGCCACATGGTCCTTTTCGGTGCCCACCGCAAAGATGGGCAACTGAATATCCCCCGGCGCCAGCGGCTCACCAAAGAGGCTGTAATGGCCCTCGGCAAACTGGTTTTTCAAAAACAGCTTTTCTAAGTATTCACTGTGCATCTTAAAGGGCATGCGGGTGGCGTCGCTGTTCCAGGCCATCAAATCGTTCATGCCCGGTCTTTGTCCTTGCAGGTACTCGTGCACCAGCCGCGACCAGATAAGGTCGTTGGAGCGCAGTATTTGAAAGGCGCCCGCCATCTGTGTGGTATCCAACACCCCCTGGGCCCACATCATGTTCTTAAGGAAGGCCACTTCGCTTGGGGTGACAAACAGCATCAGCTCGCCAGCCTCGGTAAAATCGCCTTGGGCGGCAAAGAGGGTCAGGCTTTTTAAGGGATTGTCTTGGCGGGCGCCCAGGTAGGCGGCGGTGAGCAGCGCCAAAGTGCCCCCCAGGCAGTAGCCGGCCAGGTGAATGGGCGCGTCTTTACTGATGCTGCGAACCGCATCGATAGCCGCCAAGGCGCCGTGGCGCACGTAATCTTCCATGCCCAGTTCGCGGTCTTCGCCGCCGGGGTTTTTCCAGGAGATCATGTATACGTCGTGGCCTTGCTCCAGCAGCCAGCGCACCAGGGAATTGCGGGGCGAGAGGTCGAGGATGTAGTACTTCATGATCCAGGCTGGCATAAACAGCACCGGCTCCTTTTTCACCTTGTCGCACCGGGGCTGGTAATGAATGAGCTCAATCAGCTGATTTTTCAGCACCACCTTGCCGGGGGTGCAGGCAATATTTCGGCCCACCTCAAAGGCCTCCACCCCCACCGGCGCCTCGCCGGTCTGGTCGCGGCGCCAGTCTTCCAGGGCGTTGGCGGCCCCGGCCGCCAGGTTGGTACCCAGGTGAGTCAAAGTGGTGTGGATGAGGTCTGGGTTGGTGGCGATAAAGTTGCTGGGGGAGAGGGCGTCTAATAACTGGCGGGCCGAGAACGAGAGAATGCGCTGGTACTCATCCGATAAGCCGTTGATGCCGGTGGTGGCCTTTTGCCAGAACTGCTCGCTTTGGCGAAAGCCCTCGGCATAAAAGCGCCAGGGCCACTGCTGCCAGCGCTCGCTGGCAAAGCGCGCGTCTTGGCTGGCCTTTGGCTGCTCCTGGCTCTGGCTTTGCCAGCAATCGGGCCATTGGCTGAGAGGAAAGAGGGCCAGCTCGCTAAGCCTGCCTGGGCTCATGGCCAGATGCGCCAGCCAGGAGGCATAGGCTTCGGTAAGGCCTGCCGGGCTCAGCCCCAGGGTAAAACGGGCCAGATTGGCCTGATAACTGCGGTCGAGATCGTCAAAAAAATTGCGGGAAGCATCCATGGCAAACTGCGGCTCCTTGGCAGGTTTTACAGAATATCGACCATGGTGAACCAAGGCCGGCGGCCTTTTTATAATCCAGGTCAATTTTTGCGCACTTGCCCAGTATAGCCATGGGTAGATGGTTGAAAGTGCAGCTTTTATGACAGCTTGCCAAGGCGGCGGAGTTTCGTGTAACGCCGGAAGGTGGGTGACGTTGGTAGCACTAAAGTAGTAAATCGTTACCCGCATGCACTGGCTAGGCTGGGTGCGGGACTGGATGTCGCTCTGTGGTGTGGTGGTGGGCCGATGTGGTGCCAGCCCATTTCATTTCACCCAAAGAGGGCAGCAACAATGATAACGAAGAAACATATCCTGCTGGCTCTGGCCTTGTGGCTGGGGCTAGGGCTGGGCGCCGTGGCCTATGCCGGCAGCTGGAGCAAGAACCAAAGCCTGGGGGGCTTTAACAAGGTCCATATCTACACCCCGGACAGCCAATCGAACATCGGCGACGGCCGTGGCCTGCTGCTGGTATTGCACGGCTGCACCCAGGCCATCGACGCCTACCTGAGTGCCAACCTTGAAGACGCCGCCGAAGAGTTTGGCTTGGTGATCGCCGTGCCGGACGCCATGAACAAGGCCGGCTTTAGCTGCTGGTCTTACTGGAGCGGCAGCAAGTCCCGCAGCAGTGGCGACTATAAAAACCTGATTAACCTGGCCCAGGCCCTGGTGGCGGATACCAGCCGCCATATCGATGCCAACCAGGTTTATATCGCCGGGCTCTCTTCCGGGGCCAGCTTTGCCAACACCACCGCCTGCCTGGCGCCAGACGTTTTTGCGGGCATGGGCATCAGTGCCGGGCCCAGCATCGGCACCAGCTCCAGCGGCGCCCTTGGTCCCTGTGAAAGCGCTGATGTGGCCAGCCGCTGTAGCCAATACGCCGGCAGCTACCAAAGCTCTCTTGGCAGCCAAATCGCCTCCATCGCCCAAGGGGACAGCGATAGCACCGTCAACCTCTGTTACAACAGCCAAAACGCCGAGGGCATGGCGGCCCTTTATGGGGTCAGCCCCTTGCCGGGCAGCACCCTTATCAGCGAAGGCAGTGGCCACAGCGCTGAACAAAGCCTCTGGCAAGACGGGCGGGTGTCGATGCTGTGGTTCAACAATGTCGACCACGCCTGGTCTGGCGGCGAGGGTGCCAGCGGCAGTTACATCAACGGCGCCAGCATCAACTATGCCCGTTATCTTGGCCGCTACTTTTTGGAGAACAACAAAAGGGTCAGCCGCAACCTGGGGCCGGTGCTGGGTAACGTGGCGCTGGCGGTCAATGGTGATCGCATCCTGGTCACCGGCAAGGCGGTGGATGCTGAGGGTAGCGTCGCCGCCGTCAGCGCCCGCTTTGTGGCCAGTAATGGCAGCGAGCAATCCGCTAGCGCCACGGCTGCGGCCGATGGCAGCTTTAGCCTGCAAAGCCCGGCCCTTGCCAATGACCTTTACCAGGTAGCGGTGGTGGCCACCGATGATGCGGGCATGGACGGCAACCTCTACCAAGGCAGCGCCAGGGTAGGGCCGGCGCCACCGGCCAGCGCCCCGGTGCTGTCCAACCTCAATGTGGCGGTGAGCGGCCAGTGTGCCCTGGTGACCGGCACCGTGGTGGATGTGAATGAGGATTTGAGCGCCGTTACCCTGGCCTTTGCCGGCGCCACCCAAAATGCCGACATCAGCGCCAGCCAATTTAGCGGCCAGCGCTGCAACCTGCCGGGGGGCAGCAACAGCGTTACCGTCACCGCCACCGACGCCGGTGGCTTGAGTACCAGCCAGGTACTGGATTTTGAAATCGACGCCGGCCAAAGCGCAACCCTTGACGGCCACATCAGCGCCGGGCGCCTCGACTACACCAATTACGCCAATTGCTACCTCGAGTACGGCACGGCGAGCTTTACCCTGCGTGAGGTAACCAGCGGCGAGCAGTGCCGCTGGCAGGATGACGACGCCAGTTGCCTGGGGCCGGTGCAGGCCTGCTCTGGCAGCAGCGCGACGCCCCCAGACGAAGGGGGCGGCGATTGCCAAACCTTTACCACCAACAACTACAGCCAGAAGGTGGCGGGGCGCGCCTACAGCACCGGCAACCCCCTGGCGCCGGACTACTTTGCCACCGGCAGCGACCAGCCCATGGCCGGTTCCACCTGGGGCATCAACACCCTGCATTCAGACGACGGCCAGAGCTGGTATCTGGGCAGTTGCGAGCAGTAATAAAAAAGCCGCCCATCGGGCGGCTTTTCAATTTCAATAACAGGTGCTTAGACGTTAAAGCGAAAATGGATCACGTCGCCGTCTTTGACGATGTATTCCTTGCCTTCCAGGCGCCATTTACCGGCTTCTTTGGCCCCTTGTTCGCCGTTGTTGGCCACAAAGTCCTCATAGCCCACCACTTCGGCGCGGATAAAGCCTTTTTCAAAATCGGTGTGAATTTTACCGGCCGCTTGCGGGGCGGTGGAGTTGACCTTGATGGTCCAGGCGCGCACTTCTTTGACACCGGCGGTGAAGTAGGTGTGCAGGTTCAGAAGCTCGTAACCGGCGCGAATAACCCGGTTTAGGCCCGGCTCGTCGAGGCCCAGCTCTTCCATAAAGGCTTGGCGGTCTTCGTCGTCCAACTCGGCGATGTCAGACTCAACGGCGGCGCACACCGGTACCACAATGGCGTCTTCGTCGGCGGCAATGGCCCGTACTTTATCCAGATACGGGTTGTTCTCAAAGCCGTCTTCGTTGACGTTGGCAATGTACATGGTGGGCTTGCCGGTCAGGTAGTTCTGGTAGCCGATGGCGGCTTTTTCGTCGCTAGACAGGCCAGCGGAGCGCAGCATTTTACCGGCTTCCAGATGGGGCTGAATTTTCAGCAGCACCTCTTGCTCGGCTTTGGCGTCTTTGTCGCCGCCTTTGGCTTTTTTCTGCACCCGGGTCAGGGCGCGGTCTACCGCTTCCATGTCGGCCAGCACCAGTTCGGTGTTGATGACATCGATGTCTTCGGCTGGGTCGACTTTGCCGGCAACGTGGATGATGTTGTCGTTCTCGAAGCAACGCACCACGTGGGCAATAGCGTCGGTTTCGCGGATATTGGCCAGGAACTTGTTACCCAGGCCTTCACCTTTGGAGGCACCTTCTACCAGGCCTGCGATGTCCACAAACTCCATGGTGGTGGGCAGTACCCGCTGGGGATTAACAATCTCGGCCAGCTTGTTCAGGCGGATATCCGGTACCGGTACAACACCGGTGTTGGGTTCAATGGTGCAAAAGGGGAAGTTGGCGGCTTCGATGCCGGCCTTGGTCAGCGCATTGAACAGGGTGGATTTGCCGACGTTAGGCAGGCCCACAATGCCACATTTGAATCCCATGGGAGTGTCCTTAAAATTTATGCCTTAAAGGCGTGAAGCCGGTTTTGGGCAGCGGTAATACCGCTTTCGAACAAAATGTCGGTGGCCCGGATGGCTTCATCTATGGCTGCGTTGATCTGGTCTTGCTCGTTGGCCGGGGCTTTGCCCAGCACGAAACCGGTAACCTTGTTGCGGTCGCCCGGGTGGCCGATACCAATGCGCAACCGATGGAAATTCGGATTGTTACCCATCTTGGCCATGATGTCTTTGAGACCATTATGGCCGCCATGGCCGCCGCCCTGCTTGAAGCGGGCTACACCGGGGGGCAAGTCCAACTCGTCGTGGGCCACCAGAATGCTCTCTACCGGAATACGGTAAAAGTTGGCCAAAGCGCCGACGGCTTTGCCTGAGAGGTTCATGTAGGTGGTGGGAATAAGCAGACGCACCTCTTTGCCCTTGATAGAAACGCGGGCGGTAAGGGCGGAGAATTTGCTTTCCAGAGACAGAGATTGCCGGTGAAGGCGGGCCAGCTCCTCGATATACCAGGCGCCAGCATTATGACGGGTTTGGGCGTATTCGGGGCCTGGATTACCCAGGCCCACCAGCAGTTGAATATCGCTCACGCTTTACTCAGCTGCAGCCTCTTCGGCGCTGTCTTCAGAAGCGGCGCCTTTAGGCGCGTTCAGAGAAACAACGGCTTGGTCGTGGCTTTCACCTTTGCTCAGTTCAACCAGAACAACGCCTTTAGGCACGGCCAGGTTGGACAGGTGCAGGGTGTCGCCAACTTCCAGTACGGCAGCGTTCACTTCGATGAACTCAGGCAGATCTTTAGGCAGACAGCTGATTTCAACTTCAGTGGTTTGGTGAGCGATCACGCCGCCTTTCTTGGTGGCGATGTCTTCGCCAACGAAGTGCAGAGGGATCTTGGTCACAACTTTGTGAGAAGCGTCAACGCGCAGGAAGTCGATGTGGGTGACTTTCGGCTTGTAGGGGTGACGTTGCATGTCCTTAACCAGAACTTCGGTTTTTTCACCGGCGATGTTCAGGGTCAGGATATGGGTGTAGAAACCTTCGTCAGCTTGCGCTTCGATGATTTTGTTGTGCTCAACGGCGATGGAAACCGGCTCTTTATCGGCACCGTAAACGATAGCAGGCACTTTGTCCTCACGACGCAGGCGGCGGCTCGCACCTTTCCCCAGGTCTGTGCGGAGTTCTGCTTCAAAAATATAAGACATGGTATTGCTCCAAAAAGAAGTAAGGTTGTTGGCTTCCCGCGACCAAGAAACCAACCCAGACTTTAGCCAGCTGTGGCTAAAGGCGCGGTAGTTTAACAAAGCCCGCAAATCACCACAATATGAAGCGCCGCCCGGCCAAGGAGAACCTATGGGATTGTTGTCAGGATTATTGGGAATGGGCTCTGCTGTGAACAGCGAGAAAATCGACGCCCTGATTGGCCCCTTGCTGGCCGACGGCGAGCGCATCGACAAAGCCTACCAACTGGTGCGAGACCTGTTCGTGTTTACCGACAAGCGCATCATCTTGTTGGACAAACAAGGCCTGACCGGCAAGAAGCAGTTTGTGTTGTCGGTGCCCTACAGCAAAATCACCAAGTATGCCCTTGAAACTGCAGGGCATTTTGACCTCGATGCCGAGATAAAGCTGTGGGTGGGCTCAGAGCCCGAGCCCATCAGCCGCGAACTGGGTAAAGGCAATGACGTGCGCGAGCTGTATAAGGCGCTCTCCAACCACCTGCTTTAAAGCAGGGTTTTAATCAGCGCCGCCAGGGCCACCAGCAATACCGCCCAGATGGCAAAGGCTCGGATGCTGGCCTTGCGTACCTTGTCTTCTTGCCACCAATGGCGCGGGCCAAGGCCTTGCAATAAAAAGGTGCCCACCCCGGCGAGGTTTATACACACCAGGTTGCTGGCTACCAGCAGCGCCGCCTTGCCGGCCAAGGCCCAGTGGCCGCCCCCCGCCAACAGGCCACAAGCCACCAGCGGCGGCATCAGCGCCACCGCCACCATTACCCCGATAACGGCGCCGGCCTGGCCGGCGGTAAAGGCAAGGGTGCCGGCTGCGCCGGCGCAAAGGGCCAGCACCAAGTCAGACAGCGACACCTCGGTGCGGCTGTGAATGGCGTTGATGCTGGGGTCTACCGCAATCACCAGGCCAATGGCGGCCGCCACCACCAGGCCTAGGGCAAGGCCTGCGCCGTTACACAGCAGCGCCTTTTTGCCCAAATCCAAATCCCCAAGGGTGGTGGCCAGGCTCAGGGCAATGTTGGGCATCAGCAAAGGGGCTATCACCATGGCGCCGATGATGATGGCGATATCGTCACGCAGCAGCCCCACCGCCGCCACGATGGCCGACAGCACCACCATCAGCAGGTAATTGCGGCCCAGGCGGCTGCCGCTGATGGCCTCGTCGTAAAGCTCGTCGCGGCTGACCCGGTTGGCGGCCTTTTGCTGCTCTTGTTGCTCGGCCTCTGGTTGCTGATCTTCGTCTTCTTCGGGGTGGGGCAGGGCCGCTTCTACCGGCAGCAGGATGAGCTTAAAGGGACTTTGCTCTGAGAAGGCGTCACAAAAGGCGTCCATCAAGGGCTCGGCCTGGTCGGCATTGAGCACCATGTTTACTTGCAGGTGGCCGTCGTCTTCTTCTTGCCAGCAGTCTCGCAAGTCGCGCTCTTCAAGAATTTGCTCAAGCTTGGCTTTGGCCTCGGTGGCCACCACCAGGGTCATCAATCGTAGCGCCATTGGCCTCTCCTTGGGCTAACACAGCGGTGTTACATCTCATCACACTTTAGGTTCAGCTTAACGTTTTCTTCTTTAAAACAGCCTGATAACGTCGACACTACTGCGAAAGCCCAGCCACATATCAAGAGATAAAAACCGTGAAAAAATCCTTGTTAGCCCTGAGTCTGGTCAGCTGCCTTGGCGTTGCCGAGCCGGCTTGGGTCACCCAAAGCAACAGCTATGCCCAGCCCGTGCTGGAAGAAATGGCCAAATACAGCCCGGAAATGGGCTCCTCGCTGGGGTTGGAGCAATTCGACACCCAGGCCCAGGTGCTAAGCCAAGCCGCTTATGAAGCTTCCATGAAAGACGGCGAGGCGCTGCTGGTGCGCCTCAAAGGCGAGCTGGCCAAGGAAAGCGACCCCAGGGTCAAACAAGATTTAGGAATCATGATTGGCTCGGTAGAGCAAAGCCTGGCCTCGGCCAAGCTCAAGCACGATGCCCTGCTGCCTTATGAAAACCTCGGCGAGACCATCTTCCAGGGCCTGCAAGTGCTGCTGGACGAGCGCAACAGCGCTGAGCGCAAAGCCCGCGCCGTTGAGCGCCTCAAGGCCTATGTGGGCCTGGCTGGCAAGCCAAGCCTGGTGAGCCAGGCCGAAAGCTACACCGAAGCGAGCCTGGCTAACCCCAAACTCCTTGGCCCTTACCAGCGCGAGCTGGACCAAGACTTGGCCAACACCCCTCGGTATCTGGCCGGTATCAAGCAGCTGTTTGAAGCCAACCACATCGCGGGCTGGCAAGACGCCTACAAGACCCTCTCCGAGCAGCTGACCAGCTACGACACCTGGCTAAAAGCCAAGGTTGAGCCTCGCGCCCGCACCAGCTTTGTGCTGCCAGAAGCCCTCTATGCCAACGCTCTGAAAGACGTAGGCGTCGACATGGCTCCCGATGAGCTTATCCAGCGGGCGCTGTTTGGCTTTGCCGAAATTCGCGACGAAATGCAATCTCTGGCGGCCATCATCGCCAAGCAAAAAGGCCTTAAAAGCAGCGACTATCGCGATGTGCTCAAGGTGCTGAAAAAAGATCAAATCACCGGCAAGGCCATTTTGCCTTTCTATGAAAAGCGCCTGGCCGCCATCGAAGATATGGTCCGCGAGCACCACATCGTTACCCTGCCTAACCGCAAGGCCAATATACGCCTGGCCTCCGAGGCCGAATCGGCGTCTATTCCAGCGCCGCACATGAATCCGCCGCGCCTGATTGGCAACACTGGCGAATATGGCGAGTTCGTGCTGCCGCTCAATAACCCCAATGCGGGCGGTAAAAAGCAGGATGACTTCACCGCCAAGGCGTTTTCCTGGACCTTGACCATCCACGAAGCGCGCCCCGGCCACGAGCTGCAATTTTCCAACATGGTGGAAAACGGTGTGTCCCAGGCCCGCGCCATCTTCGCCTTTAACAGCGCCAACGCCGAAGGCTGGGCCCTGTATAGTGAGGCCATCATGAAGCAGTACCTGCCGCTGGACGGCCAGCTGTTCTCCTTGCAGGCCCGCCTGCAACGGGCGGCCCGCGCCTTCCTCGACCCGATGCTGAACCTGGGCATGATCTCCCCGGCCGATGCCAAGCGAGTGCTGGTGCAAGACGTAGGCCTCTCCGAGCCTTTTGCCGACGCCGAAGTCGACCGCTACACCTTCCGCATGCCGGGCCAAGCTACCAGCTACTACTACGGCTACATGGAGCTTCGCCAGCTGCGCACCGAAGTGGAGCTGAAACTCAAAGACAAGTTCAACCAGCAGGCCTTCCACGATTTCATCCTGGCCCAGGGCTTATTGCCGCCCAAATTGCTCAAAAAAGCGGTGCTGGAAGACTTCGTACCCAAATACCTGTAACCCCGCGTTACCGACAAACCCGGCCCCGGCCGGGTTTTTTTATGGCTGGCGCAAACTGGCAGCCGGGGTAGGCAACTTCTATAACCTGTCAAAGGTTTGGCCTATGTGACGCGCCGTTGGGGGTGACCGTGGATTTTGCAGCGCTCAACAAGATGCTGGCCGAGGTAGGCAACAAGGTGGTCGAGAACCTCTTGATGACCAGCACCTACGCCCAGCTTGCTTTGGTACTGGTGATCTTCGCGCTCTCGTTCTTCCTGGCAAGGCGCCTTCGAAAGCTGTTGCCGCTCTTTGCCGAGCTGCCGGCAGGGGAGGCGGCCTCAGGGCCCTTGCGGCGGCTCACCGCTAAGCTTGGCAACCTGTTCTTTCCGCTGTTGGCCATTTTGGCACTCAGCATTTTTGTCACCGTCAGCCAGCAGTGGCTGGGCCATTCCTGGCTGGTGCGCGCGGCATTGCTGCTGGCCATGCTGCTGGTGTTTAACGCCCTTATCCGCGACCACGTGCGCAGCGACTTTATCGCCTTTGTGTTTCGCTGGATTGGCCTGCCTCTTATCTTCCTGCACCTTATTGACGCCCTGGCGCCGCTTATCGACATTCTCGATGCCATTGCCGTCAAGGTCGGCAATATCGAAGTCTCCGCCTACGGGGTGGTGCGGGTGGTGCTGTTTGGCTCGCTGCTGTTTTGGCTTGGAAGGGTGTCAACCAGCACCGGCCAGGAGATCATCCGCCGCCAGGAAAAGCTCGATTTTCGCACCCGCGAAGTGGCAGCCAAGCTGCTGCAGGTGGCCATCTTCCTCCTTATCTTTTTGATGCTGCTGCAAGTGATGGGCATCAACCTCACCGCGCTGGCGGTATTTGGCGGCGCCCTTGGCGTTGGCCTTGGCTTTGGGTTGCAAGCCATCGCCTCGAACTTTATCTCCGGCATCATCATCCTGCTGGACCGCTCCATCAGCGTTAACGACTACATCGAGCTGGCCGACGGGCGCACCGGCATAGTGCGCGAGCTAACCTTGCGCTCCACCACCTTGGAGACCTTCGATGGCAAAGACATCATGGTCCCCAACGAAAAGTTCATGACCGAGAGTTTTACCAACTGGACCCACAAGAATAAGAAGCAGCGCTACCGGGTGGATTTTTCGGTGGCTTACCGCTCGGACATTCGCAAACTGGTGGAGATAGTCAAAGTGGTAGTGGCCTCCCATCCCAAGGTGCTGAGCGGCGAGGAGCTGCCTATAGAAGAAAGGCCCGATTGCGAAATCGACAGCTTCGGCGACTCGGGCATCAATATGTTTGTGGAGTTTTGGATGTACGGCATCGACGACGGCAAAAACCGGGTAGGGGGCGACTTGCTGCTGATGATCCTCGAAGCCCTGCAAGAACACGGCTTTGAAATTCCCTTCCCGCAACGGGAAGTCAGGGTGCTTAACGAAGGCTTTGGGAAGTCTTAGCTTTTGTGTTGCTTTGGTGGCGCGGTGGCGATTGTAGCAAGGGGGCTTTGTCTATCGGTATTGGGTTATTTACTGAATAGTGTCAGTGGGTTAGGCTGGGGTTTCAGTCGCGGTTCTGCCGGAATAGATTTTCAATAGACCTGCGATTATGGGCGGTTTGGTTGATGACAAGGATGCTATCAGCGGTTTGGGAGCTGTAACCCAGGGGCGGTAGCGTAAGTTTTTGCCTAGATATCGTAGCTTCCTTCGAATGCTGTTATCGCCGGGACTCGCCCCGGCAGGCAGGTACTTTGTTTTCGCACAAAGTACCCAAAGGCACCGCCCTGGCGTTACGCGACGTCCTTCCCTCTGGTCGTTTGCCGCTGACCGCTACACATGCGTGTCCCGACGCATCTTCCGCTCACTCGGCATCCATGCCTCGTGCCAGCTCACACTCCCGGCGGTAAGGCGCTCCACTGAAATGGGCTCCAAGAGCCCTAAACCAGCGAGCTCGGCAGATTCTTGTTGGGTACGCAGTTTCGTTCAGGTTTTTGGGTGGGCATACAGTATATCCAGGCGTGCCGTGGAAATTAGGCACCTTTATTACGGATGTCAGGCTCCGTTATCCCGCCAGGCGCTAGATAAATCACTGATTATATTGGATTTTTTTTGGTCAGACTTCAGGGTGTGAAGCCGGTTCGATCAGCAAAAGAAGCCGGCTCGTTTTCACGCAGGGTGATTGATGGGGTCGCAGGTATCGTTAGGAAAATCAGATTGTTAAAACCGACACTCCAAGTGATCTGATGAGTGAAAACGAGCCGGCCTCATAACTATTGTTAGTTTTCAAGGGAGATAGTTTTGAGTATTGTGGACTTATCATTAGAGTTTTTTTTAGAAAATAACCGAATTACTCGTGAGGACTGGGAGAAAGCTGCAATAGAATTTGATGAGCTGAAGGCTATAGCATTAGATCATGCAGCTAAAGTCACAAGCTTAGATGACACAGCCAGCTATTTAGCTAAAATTTTACAAAAATGCCCACAGGTACACTCTGTACGGTGGAGGGTAAAAGATCCTGTGCATTTAATTGAAAAAATTGTCCGAAAGCGTGTTCTTGGAAGTGAAAAATATCTAACGATAAACACTAAAAACTATACAGAAATAATAACAGATTTAATTGGAGTCAGAGTTCTGCATCTATTCAAATATGAATGGGTGAATATTCAAGAGCATATTTTAGCACATTGGAAAAACGAAGAAGCGCCCGTCGCATACATTCGCTCAGGTGACGAAGGGGAAATTGTTGAAAGCTATAAAGCCAACTCTTGTGAAGTTAAAAATCACCCTGCAGGCTATCGTTCTATTCATTATGTTATATCTACACAGCCAACTTTAAATAAAGTATTTTCTGAAATTCAAGTCAGAACAATTTTTGAAGAAGGCTGGAGTGAAATTGATCATAAAATACGTTACCCAAACTTTTCAAATAATGAATTAATTTCTTATTTTTTAACTATTTTCAATTGTATGGCAGGAAGTGCTGATGAGATGGGATCATTTGTTAGAAACTTAACATCAGAAATTAACATTCAAGAACTTAAAATAGATGAGATTAATAGAGCGCAAGAACTTCATCTTTCAAAGATAGAAGAGCTAGCATCTGAATTATCTAATGAGAAAAATAAGAGTAAAAACAAAGATAGTAAGGTCAATAAGCTAAGCAGTGAGATCCAGAAGTTAAGGGCTAACTCTCAAACTCGAATATATAATGAAAGTAATCTTTCTGCTACAGAACGATTAATTGCAAAAGCAACTGCAATAAGAGCATATAGTCAAAATATAAATTCAGCCGCTGAAAAAATCGCCTCAATGAACGCTAATATTTTAGGCGGTAATTCAGCTGCTAAAATCGCTGCAATGAATGCTAATATATTAGGTGGTAATTCAGCAGCTAAACTCGCTGCAATGAACGCTAATATTTTAGCCGGTAATTCAGCTGCTAAAATCGCTGAAAAGGTAATATCTAAACCAAGTGCTGATGAGGAAACTGGCTCAGACACTGAAAACTAACAAGTGACTGTGGCGTTCTGTCAATGAATTAAGCCTCTTTTTCGGTCCATTTCTCACCGTTTTTAACCATGGTGTTGAGGATGACGACGAGCTTTCTCATACAGGCTATCAAGGCGACTTTGGGAAGCTTTCCGGCGGCTTTGAGGTGGTGGTAGTAACGGCTAAATACCGGGTTGCACTGGATGGCAGACATCATCGCCATAAACATCACGGTACGCACCCGGTGACGGCCACCTCGGATACGACGCTTGCCCTGGTAAGAGCCGCTTTCCTTGTTCATGGGGGCTACCCCGACCAAGGCGGCTATCTCTTTTCGGTTCAAGTTACCCAGTTCCGGTAGTTCGCTGAGCAGGGTATAGGCCAGTACTTTGCCCACACCGGGGACGCTGGTCAGGATCTCGGATTTCGAGCGCCAGTGTTTGGCTTGTACCACCAGGACATCCAACTGCTTGGTGATCGTTTCAACCTGCTTGTCCAAGGTTTTCAGCAATGCCGCTATTGAGGCGTGGAGCGTCTTGGGCAGGATCTGCAGACGATTTTTCTCCATGGTGGCCATCTCAAGAAGCTGCGTCCGCCTGATAAGCAAGTCTTTGATTAACCTTGATTGTTCATCAGGTATGGGTTTGAACTCGGGTTTGATGGTTGCGGCGAAGCGGGCAATAACACTGGCATCTATCTTGTCGGTTTTGGCCAGCACACCGATAACCTGGGCAAAGCGGCGCACCTGAATAGGGTTCACCACAATGATGGGCAGTTCGGCTTTGTCGCAGGCGAAAACCAAAGCATGTTCATAGCGGCCTGTTGCTTCCACCACGATGCTTTTTGGCTGGTGCTGCTTGAGTACCTGGATGACTTTTTGAATGTGCGTTTCATCGTTGGGCACAGTGAAATGGAGGTCGAGGGGATGAAGGGCAATATCGAGTTTGGACTTGCCGACATCGACGCCGACATGGATCTGAAGTTGGTTTTTATTGTTCATGGTAATAAGCTGACTCTGCCTTGCTATGCGGGCTCGAGGCCCCGATGACTGTTCGAGTTATCGCTTCGGAGTTATGCAGCGCTACCCACTTGTTACCGGTCTCTCGAAAGAGGAGCCAGCGCTACACCGAGCTGCTGCATAAAGGCCCTCAATGGCCGTTGAGGGTGGGCCTCCAATTTACCCGTTTTCAAGCAGAATCAACCATACAAGTTGCTTAAACGGACAAAAAACAGCTGGCTTTTGCTCGTTCCTCGCTAATTTTGGCCAGCTATTTTATTGCCGCTTAGCAAAGCGTTGGGCAGCTCCAGCACAGCCGGTATGCGACGCCGATCACAGATAGGAGGAGTAATGGCATTTCAATCACGTCTAGTCGTGTTCTTGTGCTCTGCGGTAGCTTTCTCTACAGCTCAAGCAGCACCACTTTTGCCGTCAGCTCATCCCAAGACCTTCTGCAATCTTGCGGTGGATCTTGGGTACCCTTCACGTGGCTACAACCCCAACACAGGAGGGTGCGCAAGCAATATGACGGACGTTACCCCCACTCCGGGAAGAAACGGCCTGAAAAACAACCTTGCCTTTTATTCAATGGGGGAGTTCGACAGCCCCGCGAAGCTCATGCGGATTTCCCTTATCCTCAATGTCAACAACGTCCGGGAAAAAGCAAAGGCACATGCTGAACTCGCACGTGTCGCCAGTTCCATCTCCACAAAGATTCTTGGTGCAGAGCCCCAAGGGCTACAGAATGCTATCCGTCAAGGAACATCTCGAAAATGGGTGTCCGGCGAATGGACTACCGAGGTTAAGTACTCAGTTTGGCCCACCGGTCTTGGTCATGACATCACCGTGTATTTTCGGCCGAGTGGTAAGTAGCTGCCTAACCCATCATTCCACCGGACCTGCGCAAAAGCCGCGCAGTCCGGTGAATTCAAACGTTATGCAAAAAATAACGATAATTATTTGGGGGGTGAGGTATGGTTGTTAAAGCCAGTCTTTGTTTAGCCAAGTTAAAAAACGGAACCCCGTGTTCAAACAAGGGGAAGATAGAATACAAGGGGTATTGTGGAATACATCGCAGTATGTCTCTATCAAAATCTTTAACCCCAGAAGAAAAAGATGATCGATTGGTTAAACTACTTAGTGCGGGAGGAGTGTTAGTACTTCTTCTTGAGAAGGCGGTTGAGTATTTGCCAAATGCAATAGATATCTTAGTAGAAGCATCTCGAATCCATTTTCTGGATCCTGTTGGAATGGAAGAGGACAGAAATGAGGATATAGATGGATTAAATTACGTAAAACATCATGTTTCTCCACATCTTCTCCCTGGTACAATAAAATCGGCTGTTGAAAATGGTTTTCATCAAGCAACGATGAATATACTCGTTAGTGATTTTGAAATTAAAATAAAATCGGGAAGCGTACCTCACGAATTACTTAATGAAATATTGATGGAAAAAGAAAATGTGGTTTCTTGTCTAGAATCATTGGGTGTTGAAAAACCGGAGGTCACTAAATGGAAAATAAAAAATAAAGGACATCCATCTTCTGATTAACTAAAAGTCTAGTTCTCGTTTTGCATCGACAGCGCGGTATTAATCAGCCTTGAAGATGTTTGCTTCGCGCTGATACCACGTTTTGTCGTTAAAAACGCAAATTAGAGGCGAGCGGGATTGCCAGCAGGTGCCGAAGGTCTGTGAGTGTGGTGGTGCGGGGTAGAATTAAGCGGCTCTTATCGGTGGGCCGACCACGTGCCGTCGGTGATGGGCTTTGGCGTAAGCACTTTGGGCCTGTTTGTGGCCAATCACCGAGCCACGGGAAAGCTGGTGTTGGCCAAGGGCGATAAGGAAGCTGTCAGCATCAAGGCCTAAGCGTTCCAGAATGGCAGGGGTGTCTGGGGTGATGAAACCGCGCTTGTCTTCTCGTTGCGCCCGGCCAGTCCAATCCACCAGCGCCAAATAATCAGCCAACGCAAAGGGAATACCTTTGGGGCTGTCTTTAAACTGGGTGACAAAAGGCAACAACGCTGGCTTGCTGTCGTCAGTATTAAGCCGTGCTGAGAGTGACACATCTGCTGAGGCTTCAGGCGTGTCGACTATCTTGGCGCGAAGCGGGTTGAGGTCCACAAAAAAATAAAAAAAATAAAGGACATCCATCTTTTGAGAAAAAATAAAGGACATCCATCTTTTGAGTGACCCAAAGTCTAGTTTTCGCATGGCATCGACAGTGCGGTATTAATCAACCTTGAGGGTGTTTGCTTCGCGCTGATACCGCGCTTTGTTGTTAAAAACGCAAATTAGAGGCGAGCGGGATTGTCAGCGACTGCTGAGGGCATGTGAGCGTGGTGCCGTAAGGGGATTAAGCGGCTTTTATTGGTGGGCCGACCACATGTCGTCGATGATGGGCTTTGGCGTAGGCACTTTGGGCCTGTTTGTGGCCAATCACAGAGCCACGGGAAAGTTGATGTTGGCCCAGGGCGATAAGGAAGCTGTCGGCATCCAGGCCTAAGCGTTCCAGAATGGCAGGGGTTTCTGGGGTGATGAAACCGCGCTTGTTTTCTCGTTGTGCCCGACCAGTCCAATCGACAAGCGCCAGGTAATCAGCCAGTGCAAAGGGAATGCCTTTGGGGCTGTCTTTAAACTGGGTAACAAATAAAAAAGGACATCCACCTTCTGAGTAACCAAAGTCCAGTTTTCGCATTGCATCGACAGTGCGGCATCAATCGACAGTGCGGCATTAATCAGCCATGAGGGTGTTTTCTTTGCTCTGATGCCGTGTTTTGCTTTTAAAACGCAAATTCAAGGCGAGCGAAATAAAAAAGGACATCCATCTTCTGAGTAACCAAAAGTCCAGTTTTCAGATGTTTTGAGCAATAATGAAGTTTGAGTTCAAGGCGTATCCACACTGTCAGATAACGAAGCCTTTAACGTCGCCTATATATCAGGCTGCGGTTTGTATTTAAAACACTCGCCCCATAAAAAAGCCCGGCTTATGCCGGGCTTTTCCATTTTTAATGGCATTTAAATAATGCGGGCCAGTACTGCCTGGGTGGCGGCTTTGGTGCCGAGTTTGCCGCCCAAGTCGCCGGTGCATTGGCCTTGGGTGAGGCAGTCGTACACTGCTTCTTTGAGAATTTGCGCCTCTTCAGTTAAGCCAAGGCCCAGTTCCAGCAGCATGGCGCTAGAGAGCAGGGCGGCAAAGGGGTTAGCTTTGTCTTGCCCGGCAATGTCTGGGGCCGAGCCGTGGCAGGGCTCGAACAGGCCGGGGCCGCTGTTGCCAAGGGAGGCGGAGGGCAACATACCCAGGGAGCCGACCAGCATGGCCGCTTCGTCGGTGAGGATGTCGCCAAAGAGGTTTTCGGTGACCAGCACATCAAAGCTCGCCGGGCGCGACAAAAGGTGCATGGCGGCGGCGTCTACCAGCAAAAACTCCAGTTCCAGCTCTGGGTAGTGCTCGGCAAAGAGCGCTTCGGTGCGCCGGCGCCACAGGCGAGAGGTGGCCAGCACGTTGGCTTTATCCACCATGGTGACCTTGCCGCCGCGCTTTTTCGCCAGCCTGGCAGCCTGGTGCAGCACCCGGTCTACCTCTTCGCCGCTGTAGGCGCAGCGGTCCCATGCGGCATCTGTGCCTTCTTCCTTCTCGCCAAAGTAAATGCCGCCGGTCAGCTCCCGCACCACCATGATATCCACCCCTTCAAGGCGATCGGCCTTGATGGGGCTGGCATCATAAAGGGCAGGGTGGGTGACTGCCGGGCGCAGGTTGGCATACAGGCCCAGGGCTTTACGAATGGCCAGCAGGCCCTGCTCGGGGCGTTTTTCGCTTTTGTCCCACTTGGGGCCGCCAACGGCGCCGAGGAATACCGCGTCGGCTTCTTGGCAAGCGGCCAGGGTTTTGGCCGGCAGCGGCTCGCCGGTGGCGTCGATAGCCGCGCCGCCCATCAGGGCTTCGCTGATGGCAAACTCATGGCCAAAGCGCTTGGCGATGGCGCCGAGGGCGGCCTTGGCCGCCTGGGTTACTTCCGGGCCTATGCCGTCGCCGGGCAGTAAAACGATATTGGCCTTCACGGGTGGCTCTCCTCGTATTGGCGAATTTGCCTATCAAGATTCAATAAATAGCCCAGCTGATCAACCCCTTGCACTATGCAGTGGCGGCTAAACGGGTCCAGCTCGAAAGACCACACCTGGCCGTTATCCAAAGTAACGGTGGCGTCGGTGACATCGATGCTGACCCGGGTGTCGGGGTGGTCCAGCAGGTATTGGTGCTGCTCGGGGGTAACCTCGATTGGCACCAGGCCGTTTTTAAGGGCGTTACCACGGAAGATGTCGGCAATTTGGCTGGAAATAACCGCTTTAAAGCCGTAATCGAGCATGGCCCAAGGCGCGTGCTCACGAGACGAGCCACAACCGAAGTTCTCGCCGCCTACCAGCACGGTGCAGCCGTGGTCGGTATTTAAAATGGAGTCGGTCTTTTGGCCGTTCTGGTAGCGCCAGTCGGCAAAGGCGTGTTGGCCCAGGCCCTCACGGGTGGTGGTGGTTAAAAACCGGGCCGGGATGATTTGGTCGGTGTCGATGTTGTTCTGGCGAACCACCAGGATTTTGGAGTCGATTTTCATGCGGTTTCCTCGATGGCTTGGGGCTCGCAGACAAAGCCGCTAACGGCGGCGCGGGCGGCAACGGCGGGGCTTGCCAAAAAGCTTTGGGAGCCCGGGCCCTGGCGGCCGGCAAAGTTACGGTTGGAGGTAGACACCACGGTCTGGCCCGGCTTTGCCATGTCGCCGTTCATGGCGATGCACATGGAGCAGCCCGGTTCGCGCCACTCGGCGCCGGCGGCCAGGATGATTTTGTCCAGGCCTTCGGCTTCGGCCTGGCGCTTGATGTCTTCAGAGCCCGGCACCACCATCATCCGCACGCTCTTGGCTACCTTGTGGCCCTTGAGTTCATTGGCCGCTTCGCGCATGTCGGACAAACGGCCGTTGGTGCAGGAGCCGATAAAGACGATGTCTACTTTGCGGTCTGACAACTGCTCGCCGGCCTTGAGGTTCATGTAGCTCAGCGCCTTGGCTTCCACTTCGTCGCGGGCGGCCGGTACGGCGGCGCCGATGGGAATAACCATGCCCGGGTGGGTACCGTAGGTGATGGTGGGGCCGATTTTGGCAGCGTCAACGCGCAGTTCTTTGTCGAAGCTGGCGCCTTCGTCGGTGCGCAGGGTGCGCCAGTCGGCGCAGGCCGCGTCAAAGTCTTTGGGGGCCATCTGGCGGCCACGCAGCCAGTTGAAGGTGGTTTCATCGGGGGCTATCAGCCCTGCGCGGGCGCCCGCTTCGATGGACATGTTGCACACCGTCATCCGCTCTTCCATGGTCAGGGCTTCAATGGCGGGGCCGGCGTATTCGATAACGTGGCCGGTGCCGCCGCCCATGCCCAGTTTGCCGATGATGTGCAAAATCAGGTCTTTGGCACCAACGCCTGGGCGCAGGGTGTTATCCACCCACACGCGCAGGGTTTTGGGTTTGTGTTGCAGCAGGCTTTGGGTGGCCAGCACATGGCCCACTTCGGTAGTGCCGATGCCAAAGGCCAGGGCGCCAAAGGCGCCGTGGGTGGCGGTGTGGGAGTCGCCGCAGACAATGGTCATGCCGGGCTGGGTAGCGCCCAGCTCCGGGCCCATTACGTGCACAATGCCGCGGTGGGGGCTGTCAAAACCGTGCAGGTGGATGCCAAAACGGCGGCAGTTTTCCTGCAACTTACGCACCTGTTGCCAGGCCGCTTCAGACACATACTTGCGCTGGCCCTGGGCATCGGGGGCCGAGGTGGGGGTGGAGTGATCCAGGGTGGCCAGCACCTTGTCGGGGCGGCGCACGGTCAGGCCCCGGTTTTTCAGCTCGGTAAAGGCTTGCGGGCTGGTGACTTCGTGGATCAAATGCAGGTCGATGTAAATCACCGCCGGGTGGCCGTTCTCAGCCGGTTTGACGATATGGCGCTGCCAAATCTTGTCGAACATTGTCTGTGCCATGGTCTTTGCTCCTTAGCTGGCTTTGGCCACGTGGACGACGGCTGATACAGCCGCTACGGATTGCCGGGTGATTGTCTGAGCGTGCTTCATGCTGGGCATTCCTTAGCTGGCCTTAGCCATCTGACGGCTGATGCGGTTTATGACGTCCATAAAGGCGGACACGGAGGCGGCAACGATGTCGGTGGAGGTGCCGCGGCCATGGAAACTTTGGCCGGCAAAGCGGGCGCGCACTTGGGCTTCACCCTGGGCATCGATGCCTTCGGAAATGGAGTTTACTGACAATCCCTCGAGATGGATCTCCATGCCGGTGGCACGTTCAATGGCGCGAAACGCGGCATCGACCGGGCCGTCGCCGGTGGCGGCTTCACGGTGCTCGCTGCCGTCGGGGCCAATAATAAAGACGGCAGCTGAGGCAATGGCGTCGCCGGTGCCGGAGGTCACCTGCATCTGGGCCAGCTGCCAGGGGCCGGTGTTGGCCTGGCCAACGACCAGCGCCTCGATGTCGGCGTCGGTGATGTGTTTTTTGCGGTCGGCCAGGTTTTTAAAGTCGGCAAAGATGCGGTCGATGTCTTCGCTGGCAGCGTCAAAACCCAGCTCTTTAACCTTGTCCACCAAGGCGTGGCGGCCAGAGTGTTTGCCCAGTACCAGGCTGGTATCAACCCGGCCAATGGATTGCGGGCGCATGATCTCGTAAGTCTCGGGGTGGCTCAGCATGCCGTGCTGGTGAATGCCGGAGGCGTGGGCAAAGGCGTTGTCGCCGATGATGGCCTTGTTGCGGGGCACCACAGAGCCGGTGATGGCCGACAGCAGGCGCGAGCTTGGCAGGATTTGCTCGGTGCGTACGCCGGTGTCCAGGCCGTAGTGGTTGGCGCGGGTCTTGATGGCCATCACGATTTCTTCCAGGGCGCAGTTACCGGCCCGCTCGCCGATGCCGTTCAAGGTGCATTCCACCTGGCGGGCGCCCGCTTCCACGGCGGCCAGGCTGTTGGCTACGGCCAGGCCCAGGTCGTCATGGCAGTGGGTGGAGATGATGGCTTGCTCGATGTTGCCGACGTGCTTTTTCAAAAAGTCGATGGTTTCGAACATCTCGGTGGGGGTGGTGTAACCGACGGTATCCGGGATGTTGATGGTGGTGGCGCCGGCTTCGATGGCGGCTTCTACCACCTGGGCCAGGTAATCCTTCTCGGTGCGGGTGGCGTCTTCACAGGAAAATTCCACGTCGTCTACAAAGCTCTTGGCCAGTTTCACGCCGTTGATGGCCCGCTCAATCACCTGCTCTTTGGTCATCTTCAGCTTGTGCTCGCGGTGCAGCGGGCTGGTGGCGATAAAGACATGGATGCGTTTTTTCTCGGCTTCTTCCAGGGCGCGGGCGGCTTCGCGGATGTCGTTGTCGTTGCAGCGGGCCAGGGCGCAGATGGTGGGGCCTTTGACTTCGCGGGCGATGGAGGCCACAGCGTTGAAGTCATCGGGGCTGGCCGCGGCAAAGCCCGCTTCAATCACGTCAACCCCCAGGGCGCCCAGGGATTTGGCCATGCGGCGCTTTTGGGCCAGGGTCATGGCGCAGCCGGGGGATTGTTCGCCGTCCCGCAAGGTGGTGTCGAAAATGATGACTTTGTCTGACATGTGAATTCTCCTGAAAATAAGCCATAAAAAAACCCGCTCTTGGGGAGCGGGTTTTTTTGAAATCTGGTTGCCTGTTGGCGTTTCAAATTACAAAAGGTGCCCGCTCCCGCGCTTAAGAAGGAGGAGGAGACCAAGAAGGAGGTTGGTGTTCAGGCACAGAAAATCGCGGTCCATTGTGTGGCCGTGATGCTGGGGTGAGGTAACGCTGCCTGACATATTCATGCAGAAGAACTTGCATGGGTTTTCATGGGAAGTCAACAAAAAAAATCGCCGCCAAGGGAGTGGCGGCGAAACATCTTAGCGTCTGGCAAGCCAGGCTAAGGGAGGACAAGAACGATTCTAGCCCTCGTTGGAGGTTTATTCATCAAGGGCGCGGCAAACACCTGCCCTGATGCGATAAGTCTTATTTGAAATCAAAGGTCCGGGACACGGAGAAGAAGATGCGGCCATCTGCTTCCTTGGCGTTGTCGATATCGGTGTCTTGCCAGTTGAGGGCAAAATCAAAGCCTTGGTAGGAAGCGGTTACACCCACCAGCCAGTTGCTGTAGTGGTCCTTGCCGTACCAATACGTGTCGGCGCCGGGGCCAGACAAGGCTTTGCTGTAGGTGTAAGCCGCTTCCAGGCCCCAGATCTCGTCAATGGCGTAGCCCTGGTGCAGCTGGACGTAGGTGTGGTCCAGGTTGCTCTGGCCGAACTGTTTCCAGGTGTACCAAACCCGCAGGGTGGTGTCGGTGGGGGCAGTGATGGCCGCAGACACTTCGGGATAGTTGTAATCGGACTCACCCACGTAGGTGTACTGGTTGATCATCAGATCGTAGTTCCAGCCATCGGCAAAATCCTGGCTGTAACCGGCGTAGAAGTCCCACTCGGCGTTGGCGTCGTCACCGGAGCCAAAATCCACGTTGGACGCCCAGGTGCCCACGTAGAAGCCGTTGTCGAAGCCAATATCAAAACTGCCTTGAATGGCCGGATCTTCGCCGGTTTGGCTGATACCGTTGAACAGATAATCGCTGGCACCGGTCAAGGTAGCGGAATAGTCGGTGGCGTTAGCGGCAAACGCAAAACTGCTGGCGATGACTGACGCAATCAATGCTTTTTTCATGTCGTTCCCTTCTGTTGGTTTTTTGCTTAGCCCTGATAAGACGGAGTGTCTTTGCGCCAGTCAAAAACCGGGACCGAAGAAGGTGCAAGCAGCTCGTTCCCTAGAATGTGATCGGCACATTTCTCCGCCATCATCACGGTCGGGCCATTTAAATTGCCTGACACGATGCTGGGCATGATACTGGCGTCCACCACCCTTAACCCTGCAACGCCATGCACTTTGGCTTGGCTGTCTACCACACTCATGGGATCTGTGCCCATTTTGCAGGTACCGCAGGGGTGATAGGCGGAGTCCGCTTTTTCACGAACAAAGGCATCGATGTCTTTGTCCGTGGTACAGCTGGAACCTGGCCGGATCTCCTCGCCACGAAATAAATCAAACGCTTTTTGGGCAAAAATGTCACGGGTAATTTTTACCGAATCGCGCATTTCTATGCGATCTTGCTCAGATTCCAAGTAATTGGGCTGGATAATGGGGTGATCGTCCGGATTGGCACTTTTGAGCGCCAAAAAACCTTTGGATACCGGACGCATGGGCCCCACATGTACCTGAAAGGCATGGGTGTCACCTTGGTCTCTGCCATGGTCATTCACCAGCCCGGGTAAAAAGTGAAACTGAATATCCGGGTGTTCCACTTCGTTATTTCGGCGAACAAAGCCGCCTGCCTCCAAATGGGCAGTGGCACACCAACCGGTGTGGGTTAAAAACCACTGTGCGCCCATCATGGCCATGTTATGGAGCTTAGTCGCTTTAAACAGGGTGATAGGCTGCGTGCAGGCTTGCTGTACATAAATCTCAAGGTGGTCTTGCAGGTTCTGGCCCACGCCGGGCAGGTCTGCCACCACCTCAATACCGTGTTTTTTTAGCTCATCGGCCGGGCCTATGCCGGACAGCATCAACAGCTGTGGCGAGTTAATGGCGCCGCCGCTAAGGATCACTTCCTTTTGCGCTTTTACCTGCACCGTTTGGCCGTTTTGCCGGTACTCAACCCCCACCGCCCGCTGGCCTTCAAAGAGGATGCGGGTGACCAGGGCGCCGGTTTCGGCGCGAAGGTTAGGGCGAGTCAGAGCCGGGCGCAAGTACCCTTTGGCGGTTGACCAACGCTGGCCCTGGAAGATGGTCATATCCATCCAGCCCACCCCTTCTTGCTGATAACCGTTCATGTCTTCGGTATAGGGATACCCGGCCTGCTGGCCGGCGCGGATAAAGGCCTCGTAAAGGGGGTTTTTGATTTTGCCGCGGGTAACCTTCAACGGGCCGTTATCGCCCCGGTAGCTGTCGCTGCCAAGCTCAAAAGTCTCTGAGCGGCGAAAGTACGGCAGCACGTCGGCATAAGACCAACCCTCGGCGCCTTGTTGCTGCCAGCGGTTGTAATCTTCGGCGTGGCCGCGCACATAGACCATGGCATTTAACGAGGAGCCGCCGCCCCACACCTTGCCCCTGGGCCAGTAGCAGCGGCGGTTGTTCATGTGCTCTTGCGGCTCGGTTTGGTAGTACCAGTTGTACTTGTCGTCCATCAGGTTGTAGGTCAGCGCCGCTGGCATTTGCACCTTCCAGGTGTCGTCGCGGCGGCCCGCTTCCAGTACCAGCACGCGGTGCTCGGGGTTGGCTGACAGCCGGTTGGCCAGCACCGAGCCTGCCGAGCCGGTGCCGATGATGATGTAGTCAAAGGATTTCATACTGCCTCCTTAAAACGGACTCTCAACGCCGCCGAGATTGACGTAAACGCTTTTGACTTGGGTGTAGTGGCGGATGCTCTCAAGGCCATTTTCACGGCCGATGCCGGAGGCTTTGTAACCGCCCACGGGCATTTCTACCGGTGAGAGGTTGTAGGCGTTAAGCCAGCAAATGCCGGCCTGGAGCTGGTGAATAACCCGGTGGCCGCGCTTGAGATCGCGGGTAAAGACGGCGGCGGCCAGGCCAAAGTCGGTGTTGTTGGCCCGTTCGATGACCTCTTGCTCGTCTTCAAAGGTGAGGATGCTCATCACCGGGCCAAAAATTTCATCGCGGGCCAGGGCCATGTCGTCGGTAACGCCGCTAAAGACGGTGGCCTCGACAAAGGCGCCGGTGCTGCCGATACGGTTGCCGCCCACTTCCAGGCGGGCGCCGTCTTTTTTGCCTTGTTCGATGGCGCCAAGCACTTGCTGCATGTGGCCGGTGCTTATCAAGGCGCCGAGCTGCGTGTTCATATCCATGGGGTCGCCGGCGCGAATGGCGCGGCTGCGCTCAACCACTTTTTCAACAAAGGCGCCGTGCAGGCTGTGGTGCACAAATACCCGGGTGCCGTTGGTGCAAATCTCGCCCTGGGTATAGAAGTTGGCAAGCAGGGCAGCGCTAACAGCGTCGTCGAGATCGGCGTCGTCAAAGATGATCAGCGGGCTTTTGCCGCCAAGCTCCATGGTCACCTCTTTTAAGGTGCCAGCGGCGGCGGCCATCACTTTCTTGCCGGTGCCGACTTCCCCGGTCAGCGACACTTTTGCTACGCCGGGGTGAGCGGTGAGCAGGGCGCCGGTTTCGCCGTCACCTTGCAGCACGTTGAAAACGCCATCGGGGAGCCCGGCTTCGGTGAAAATTTCGGCCAGCTTCAAGGCGCCGGTGGGGGTTAGCTCGGCGGGCTTAAAAATCATGGCATTGCCGGTGGCAAGGGCGAGCGCCGCCTTCCAGCAGGCAATTTGAATGGGGTAGTTCCAGGCGCCAATGCCCACGCACACCCCTAAGGGTTCGCGGCGAGTATAAAAGAAGGCCTCATCGCCAAGGGGCACCTGCTCGCCGGCAATGGCCGGTGCCAGCCCGGCATAAAACTCGATGGCGTCGGCGCCGGTGACCACATCCACTTCGATGGCCTCAGCAAGCGGCTTGCCGGTATCCAGCACCTCAATCTTGGCCAACTCGTCGTTACGCTGGCGCAGCAGCGCCACCGCTTTATCGAGGATGCGTTTGCGCTCCATGCCGCTCATGGCTGACCAAATCTTGAAACCGGCCTTGGCGGAGGCGACCGCGGCCTCGACATCGGCGGCGCCGGCTTTTTGCACCTGGCACAGGCGCTGTTCGGTGGCCGGGTTGATGTTGTCAAAGCATTGCTTGCTTTGGGCATCCACATGGCGGCCATGAATATAAAGGGGGAGGGAGTTCATAAGGCGTCCTCGTCAGTTGAGCAGCAAGGCAATCAAGCGGCTGATGCGTTGGCGGATGGCGGCCGGATCGGATCTGTCGCCTTCCAGGCTGGTGCGCAGCCACTCGCCGTCGATGGCCGACAGCAGCAGCTTGGCGTTGTCTCTGGCAAGGGGCCTTGGCTGCACCTTGGCAAACTCGTGGCGCAGCAGGCTTTGCATCCGGCCCACATAGACGTTTTGCAGGCGCGACAAATCATGCTGAAAGGCGCTTTCAGCCCAGAAGCTGAGCCAAGTGCGGCCTATGGCTTTGCGAAGCTGGCTACCATCGAAGTTGACCTCTACCATGGCGCAAAGTCGTTCCTGTACGCTTGATTTGTCAAAGGCGCTCACCGCCATTTTTAAGTCGGCAAAAAGGTTCTTGAGCAAATGACGCATGGTGGCGTCAATCAGCCCCTGCTTGTTGCCAAAGTAGTGGGCGATGATCCCGGCTGATACGCCAGCATCCTGGCTGACAGACTTGAAAGTGGCTTTTGATAAGCCGCCGTCGTCAATGCATCGGATCACCGATTCAATCAGTTGGGCGCGCCTTACCGGGGCCATTCCTACCTTGGGCATACCGCTTCTCCGCTTCAGGTTCTTTTTCACTCTAACGTTTTATTGATTGAACATTCAATAAAGAAACGTTTTAATGTTTAGCAAGCGAATGAAATTGAATGCGCTGTCACGGGCCATACCGGCTGCCAGTTTTGCAGCACGAGATGGTCGGCCAGGCGCAGCAACCCAAGGAGCTAACACCATGAAAAAGCACGTTCTGACCCTGATGCTGGGCACCCTTCTCGCCACCTCCGCCCAGGCCGCTGTTAGCGACAGCTGCCAAAAAGTGCGCTTTGCCGAAGTCGGCTGGACCGACATTCAGGCCACCACCGGCGTAGCAAGGGTGCTGCTGGACAAAATGGGCTACGACACCGACAGCAAGACGGTCTCGGTACCCATTGCCTACGCCGGGCTTAAACAGAATGACTTTGATGTGTTTTTGGGGAACTGGATGCCGTCCATGGCCAGTATCGTCAAACCCTATGAAGCCTCTGGCGCGGTAGAAACCGTGACCACCAACCTCAAGGGCGCCAAATACACCCTGGCGGTACCCAGCTATGTGGCCAAGGCCGGGGTGACATCCTTTAAAGACTTGGCCGAGCACAAGAGCGAGTTTCGTGGCCGCATCTACGGCCTGGAGTCCGGTAACGACGGCAACAAGATTGTCGAGAATATGATTCACGACAACGCCTTTGGGCTGCGCCGGTTCCGCCTGGTGTCGTCATCCGAGGCAGGGATGCTGTCAGAGGTTAAGCACGCTACCCAAAACAAGGACTGGGTAGTGTTCCTGGCTTGGGCGCCGCACCCCATGAACACCAAGCTCGACATCACCTACCTCAAAGGCGGTGACGACTACTTCGGCCCCGATTACGGCGCGGCCACGGTGCGCACTCAAACCCGCAAAGGCTATGTGGCGACTTGCCCCAATGTCGGGCACTTCCTTAACAACCTGACCTTCACCGTGGACATGGAAAACCACCTGATGGACGCCATCATGAATGACCACCAGAGCGCCGAAGACGCCGCCAAGGCCTATCTCAAAGACCACCCCGAGCTGCTGAAAACCTGGCTAGCCGGTGTGACCAACACCGACGGCACCCCGGCCCTTAGCCGCTGGCAATAAGGGGCTTTTGATGAGTGACGCCATTCTTAAAGTCGACAAGCTGTACAAGGTCTTCGGCAAGGATGCCAAGGAGGTCATTGCCCGCCACCATAAAGGAGAGGGCAGAAACGACATCCTCAAAGCCACCGGCAGTACCTTGGGGCTGGCGGACATCAGTTTCGAGGTAAAACGGGGCGAGCTGTTGGTGATCATGGGGTTGTCGGGCTCCGGCAAATCCACCTTGCTGCGCTGCCTTAACCGCCTGATTGAGCCTTCCCAAGGCAAGGTGGAAATCGACGGCACCGATATCTGTAGCCTCGATGCCAAGGCCCTTCGCGAGCTGCGCCGTGAAAAATTCGGCATGGTGTTTCAAAAATTTGCACTGATGCCCCATCGCACCGTGCTGGCCAACACCGAATTTGGCCTGGAGGTGCAGGGGATGGACAAACCAACGCGCCGCCAAAAAGCCATGGACGCCTTAAGCAAGGTGGGCCTGGAAGGCTGGGAGAACGCCAAGCCGGCGGCCCTTTCCGGCGGTATGCAGCAGCGGGTGGGCCTGGCCAGGGCGCTGGCGGCAGACCCGGATATCCTGTTGATGGACGAGGCTTTTTCAGCCCTTGACCCTCTCATTCGCCGGGACATGCAAAAGGAGCTTCGGGCGCTGCAAGAGGCGATGCACAAGACCATCATCTTCATTACCCATGACCTTGATGAAGCCCTGGCGATAGGCGATCGCATTATTTTGTTAAAAGACGGCCTTATCTCCCAGGCCGGCACCCCGGAGGAAATTCTCACCCAACCGGCCAACCCTTATGTGGCGCGTTTTGTGGAAGGGGTGGATATGTCCGGGGTGCTGACCGCCGAAAACGCCATGACCCAGGCCCGCTGCGTACTCAAAGCCGGGCAGGGGCCGCGCACCGCCCTCTATACCCTCAACGAAGAAGGCTGGGACCACGCTCTGGTAACCGACCGCCAAGGCACCCTGGTGGGTTGGATTGAGCTGGACGCCATCGCCAAGGCCTTGGCCGACAAAGCTGAAAACCTGGAGGCTTACGTCAATACCGATGTGCGCAGCGTTGCCAAAGGCGATGCCCTGGCCCAGCTGTTCCCGCTTTTTGACGGTATCCATTACCCGCTGCCGGTGGTGGATGAGCAGCAGAAGATCCAAGGGGTGGTGCTGAAAGGCGCCGTGTTGTCCGAACTGGCAGGAGTGCAATGATGATTGACCGTATCCCGCTGGGGCAGTGGATAGCCGATGGCATCGACCTGCTGACCAGCCAATTTTCCAATGCCACCCGCGCCATTAGCGACAGCACCGAACAGGCCATCGACTGGGTGATTGATTGCTTGATGTGGATCCCCGAGTGGGCCTTTATCCTGGCCACCGCCGTTATTGCCTGGCGCCTTAAGGGCTGGCGCTTTGCGCTCACTTCGGCCCTAGGCCTTGGGCTCATCTGGAACCTGGAACTCTGGTACCCGATGATTGAGACCCTCACTCTGGTGCTGTTTGCCACCTTGTCGAGCATTGTGCTGGCGCTGCCTATCGGTATTGCTGCTGCCCTTAACAAGACCTGCTATCGCATTGTGATGCCGGTACTGGATTTCATGCAGACCATGCCGGCCTTTGTGTACCTCATCCCGGCCATTCCCTTTTTCGGCCTGGGGCCGGTGGCGGCCATTTTTGCCACGGTGATCTTTGCCATGCCGCCGGCTATTCGCTTTACCACCCTTGGCATTCGCCAGGTGCCAGAAGAGCTGATTGAAGCGGCTGATGCCTTTGGCGCGGCTCCTGCCCAGAAGCTTTTTAAGGTGCAATTGCCGCTGGCGGTGCCCACCATCATGGCCGGTATCAACCAGACCATCATGCTCAGCCTGTCGATGGTGGTTATCTCGGCGATGATCGGTGCTGGCGGCCTGGGGGGCGAAGTGTGGCGTGCTATCAACAGCATGGACATGGCGGCGGGGTTTGAGTCGGGCATTGCCGTGGTGATTTTGGCGATGATCCTTGACCGCATCACCCAGGCACTGGGTAAGGGGCGGGAGTAATGAGCAAATGGTTATTGGCCTGTGCCTTGTTGCTGGCGGGTTGTTCGGCGCCAAAGGACAACACCATCAAGCTGGCTTACGTGCAGTGGTCGTCGGCGGTGGCAGCCACCGAGCAGGTGCAAAAGCGCCTGGAGGCGGCCGGTTTTACCGTCAAACTGGTGCCGGTGACAACCGGTGCCATGTGGGCCGGGGTGGCCAGTGGCAGCGTGGATGCCACTGTCTCTGCCTGGCTGCCGCAAACCCAGGCCCAGTACGCCAAGCTGTATCTGGCCAAGGTGGAAGACGTGGGCCCCAACCTTGAAGGGGTCAAGTTGGGGCTGGCAGTGCCGCAAGATAGCCCCTTGCAAAGCATCACCGACCTTAAAGATTTTAGCGGCCCCATTTTGGGTATCGACCCCGGCGCCGGGTTAATGACCTTGACCAAAAGGGCCATGGGAGCCTACGGCCTTGGCAATAAACTATTGCCCGGATCGGGGCCAGCAATGGGGTATCTTCTTAAGCGTGCCGTCAAGGAAGGGCGCCCGGTGGTGGTAACTGCCTGGTGGCCGCACCTGATAGTGGAAGAGCTGCACCTGCGGTTTCTCGACGACCCTAAGGGGATATATCCCCAAGGGGAGAGCGTGCATACCCTGGTCAGCCGTTCACTTAAAGAGCAGCACCCCAAGGCTTACGCTATTTTGAAGGGCTTTCATTGGACGCCACGGCAAGTACTGGATGCCATGCGCGCCGCCCGCCAATAAAAAAGCCGCCTGGGGCGGCTTTTTTATTGGTTACCCTTTGGTTCCCTGGTTTGGATTTGGTGCCGTCTTGCGTGATGGAGCTCACGTTTTTACCCTAGTAGCCATTCAACTTTATAGGAGGCGGCCGTGAGCCAGCTCTTTACCCCCATCAAGCTCGGCCATGTCGAGTTGCCCAACCGCATTATCATCGCCCCCATGTGCCAGTATTCGGCCGACCAGGGCCAAGCCACTGATTGGCATCAAATTCACTTGGGCACCTTGTCTCAGTCCGGTGCTGGCCTGCTTATCCTTGAAGCCACCGCCGTGGTGCCGGAAGGCCGTATCACCTACGCCGACCTTGGCCTGTGGGACGATGCCACCGAGCAGGCCCTTGGCAAGGTGTTAAAGGCCATTGGCCAATACAGCGACATGCCGCTGGGTATTCAGCTGGCCCACGCCGGGCGAAAGGCGTCTACCCACAAGCCCTGGGACGGTGGCGGTGCCATTGCCCCTGGCAGTGACAACGGCTGGCAAACCTTCTCTGCCAGCGACCAACCCTTCCAGGAAGGCGGCCCTGCTCCCGAGGCCATGGACAAAGCCGGTATCGAGGCCGTTAAGGCGGCCTTTGTTGCCGCCGCCAAGCGCGCTGACCGCCTCGGTATCGAGGTGATTGAGCTACACGCTGCTCACGGCTATCTGCTGCACCAGTTTCTCTCTCCCTTGAGCAACCAGCGCCGCGACGAATACGGCGGCAACCTGGAAAACCGCATGCGCCTCTTGCTGGAGGTGTTTGACGCCGTGCGCGCCGTCTTCCCCAAAGAAAAAGCGGTAGGGGTACGTATCTCCGGTACCGACTGGGTGGAAGGCGGCTGGGATCTGCCACAATCCATTGCGCTGGCCAAAGCGCTGGATGCACGGGGCTGCGACTTTATCCATGTGTCCTCTGGTGGCTTGTCACCCTTGCAACAAATTCCGGTAGGCCCGAGCTATCAAGTGCCGCTCAGCGACGCCATCAAGGCTGAAGTGAAGATGCCGGTGATTGCCGTGGGCCTTATTACCGACCCGCACCAGGCCGAAGCGGTACTGACTGAGGGCAATGCCGATGCGGTGGCCCTGGCCCGGGGTATCTTGTATGACCCGCGCTGGCCTTGGCACGCCGCCGCCGCCCTTGGTGACAAGGCCCACGCCTCGCCCCAATATTTGCGTTGTGAGCCTCACGGCGTAAAAGGACTTTTTGAATAACCCGGGCTGTTGTTTAAAAAAAGGCCACCTCTTAGAGGTGGCCTTTTTTATGGTTCTTTATCGCGATGTATTGGCGGGGCGAGCAATGTCAGCGGCAGGCTAATTGCCGCAGGCTTGCAGCTTTGTCATTGTATTGTATAGTTTTTGCTCGATAGTTTTGTTTCACGTCTGCGGTTCATGGATGTGCCTGATTCAGGACAGGGATGCGGTTTAATTCTCTTCTGCTAGCCCGATAGTTATTTGCGGCAAATCAAAATTGCCTAGGCGGGTAGGGCGCATACTTCAGCCCAGGTTCACTAAGGAGAGCCGCCATGGGCATAAAACGCCCTTCCTTGGCGAAAGAAATTGTTGCCATTCTGGTGCTGAAGCTGGCGCTGATCTTCACCCTCAAGGTGTTGTTCTTCAGCTCGCCGGTGAATGTCGACCAGGGCAACACGGCCATTGATAACCAATTTCTAAACGCCTCGCCTTCAGCATCCAAGGAGTCCGACAATGATCGGTGATGATGTCGTTGATCTATCGCGCTTGCAGTTCGCCGTTACGGCGCTGTATCACTTTTTGTTTGTGCCACTCACTCTGGGAATGACCTTTGTCCTGGCGATCATGGAGTCGGTGTATGTCACCACCGGCAAACAGATCTATAAGGACATGGTGAAATTCTGGGGCAAATTGTTCGGGATTAACTTTGCCCTGGGTGTCACTACCGGCCTGACTATGGAGTTTCAGTTCGGTACCAACTGGGCTTACTACTCCCACTACGTGGGGGACATCTTCGGGGCGCCGCTGGCCATTGAAGGCCTGATGGCCTTCTTCCTCGAGTCCACCTTTATCGGCCTGTTCTTCTTTGGCTGGGAACGGCTGACCAAAGTGCAGCACTTGACGGTGACTTGGCTGGTGGCCTTGGGCTCCAACCTCTCGGCGCTGTGGATCTTGATTGCCAACGGCTGGATGCAAAACCCGGTCGGTGCCGATTTCAACTTTGAAACCATGCGCATGGAGATGACGTCTTTTGCCGACCTCGTCTTCAACCCGGTTGCCCAGGTGAAATTTGTACACACCGTGTCTGCCGGTTATGTCACAGGTGCCATGTTCGTGCTGGCCATCTCCAGCTACTTCCTGCTTAAAGGGCGCGATGTGGCCTTTGCCAAACGCTCCTTTGCCATTGCCGCTTCTTTTGGCCTGGCCTCGGTGCTGTCTGTCATCCTGCTGGGTGACGAGTCAGGCTACGAGGTAGGCGACGTGCAAAAAGCCAAGCTGGCTGCCATTGAAGCTGAGTGGGAAACCTCCCCAGCTCCGGCCTCCTTCACCCTGTTTGGTTTCCCCAATCAGGAAACGGAGCACACCGACTACGCCATCAAGATCCCCTATGTACTGGGTTTGATTGCGACCCGCTCGGTGGATGAGCCGGTTATCGGTATCAAGGATCTGCAAGTCGAGCACGAAGCCCGTATCCGTAACGGTATGCTGGCCTACGCCATCCTTGAAAAACTGAAAAACGGCCAGGACACCCCGGCCAACCGCGCCGCCTTTAACGAGGTGAAAAAAGACCTGGGCTATGGCCTGCTGGTTAAGCGCTACGCCCCAGATGTGGTGGATGCCACCGATGCCGATATCAAGAAAGCGGTTAACGACTCCATCCCGAAAGTGGCGCCGATGTTCTGGAGCTTCAGGGTGATGGTGGCCATGGGCGTCATCATGCTGGTGCTGTTCGCGTTGGCCTTCTATGAAAGTGCCCGCCACCGCATCGGTCAGAAGCGCTGGTTGCTCAAGTTCGCCCTTATCGCTCTGCCTGCGCCCTGGATCGCCTGTGAAGTGGGTTGGTTCGTGGCCGAGTATGGCCGTCAGCCCTGGACCATCGCCGAAGTGCTGCCGACTCACCTGTCTGTATCCACCCTCTCTGCAGGGGACGTACTGGGCAGTCTGTTTGGTTTCATCTTCTTCTACACCGTGCTGCTTATCGCCGAGATGTACCTGATGATCCGCTATGCCCGCCGTGGTCCCAGCGTGCTGGAAACCGGTCGCTACCACTTTGAAACCAAGGCTGTGGAGGCTTAATCATGGATTATGAAGTCTTGAAAGTAATCTGGTGGGTGCTGATCGGCGTGCTGCTGATTGGTTTTGCCATCACCGACGGCTTCGACATGGGAGCCGGTGCCCTGATGCCCTTTGTCGGCAAAACCGACACCGAGCGTCGTATTGCCCTGAACGTGCTGGCCCCGCACTGGGACGGCAACCAGGTGTGGTTTATCACCGCTGGCGGCGCCATCTTCGCTGCCTGGCCGGTGGTGTACTCGGTGGCCTTCTCTGGCTTTTACTGGGCCATGCTGCTGGTGCTGTTTGCCCTGTTCTTCCGCCCGGTAGGCTTTGAGTACCGCTCTAAAATCAAAGATCCGCGCTGGCGCAGCGCCTGGGACTGGGGCATTTTTGCCGGCTCGTCCATCCCGGCCCTGGTATTCGGCGTGGCCTTTGGCAACCTGCTGCAAGGGGTGCCCTTCAAGCTCGATAGCCTGATGTACTCCACCTACACCGGTAACTTCTTCCAACTGCTCAACCCCTTCGCCATCCTGTGCGGTGTGGTGAGCGTGGCCATGCTGATGCTGCACGGTGGTAACTACCTGCACCTGCGCACCGAAGGCGCTGTTGCCGACCGTGCCCGCAAGTACGCTGGTATCGCGGGTGTGGTATCCATCGTGGGCTTCATCCTGGCGGGCCTGTGGCTCAACTTTGGCATCGACGGCTACGTCATCACCAAGATGGGCGACCCTAACGCCGCCCTTAATGTGCTGGATAAAACCGTAGAAGTGAAAAGCGGTGCCTGGTTTGCCAACTACGAGGCGGTACCTGCCCTGTGGCTGGCACCCATCCTCGGCATCCTTTGCACCCTGCTGAGCGTGCTGCTGGGCCTCAAAGGCCGCGCGGGTTTGGCCTTCGTGCTGAGCTCACTGGCCTGTGCCGGGGTGATTTTCACCGCCGGTGGCAGCATGTTCCCGTTCGTGATGCCGTCCAGCCTCGACCCGGCCAGCAGCTTGACCATGTGGGATGTGGTGTCCAGCCACAAAACCATGGGCATCATGTTCGCCGTCGCCTGCATCTTTGTACCCATCATCCTGCTGTACACCACCTGGTGCTACTACAAGATGTGGGGCAAGGTTAATGCACAGCATATCGAAAACAACCCGGTTGGCAGCTACTAAGGAGGATATATGTGGTATTTCGCGTGGGTCCTGGGGGTGCTGCTGGCCTGTGCCTTCGGTATCATCAATGCCATGTGGCTCGAGTTTGTCGAGTTCGATAAAGAAGAAAAGCAGGACTGATATTGTCCTGGGTAGAGACGGGCCTTCGGGCCTGTCTTTTTATGTGCACTAAGGAGTGTTAATGGGCACCGGTAAATTTCGTTGGATCTCCGCCTTGCTGGCCCTGGCTGGCGTGGTGTTCATCTGGGGCCGGGTGGTCACCGGCAACCCGCCGCCCCATGGCGCCATGTCGCTGATGATGGTGGGTATGGCACTTTGTGTGGTGCATGCCGTTGGCTGGAAGATCCGCGCCCAGTGGGAGCGTTACCTGTTTTTTCCGCCATTGCCCTGGGTGGTGTGGCTGTTGGCTTTGTATTTATCCTTCTAGATCTAAGCTTGTGGCCAGAGCGTAAATTTTTTGACGCTGCCCCTGGCGAAATGGTGTTGAACGTTCCACCATGGAGCCAGAGGCTTGGCCGCAAGATGACCGTTGCCCAGGAGGGGCAGCGTTCACGACAAAGGAGGGAAGATGAGCCACATCATTTTGGGCGGAGGCTGTTTCTGGTGTCTGGAGGCGGTTTTTCAGCGACTGCCCGGCGTTGAGGCGGTGCGATCCGGTTATGCCGGGGGCCACACTTCTTATCCTACCTATACCGATATCTGCCGGGGCGACACCGGCCATGCCGAAGTGGTGGACATTCACTTCGAGCCGCACCGTATCGGCCTTGATGAACTGTTAGATGTGTTCTTCCTGGCTCACGACCCCACCACGGCCAACCGCCAGGGCAATGATATCGGCCCTCAGTACCGCTCCATCATCCTCTTTGGCGACCAAGGGCAAAAAGCCGCGGCTGAAGCGGCTATGGCGCGGGCGCAAAAATACTATGCTGGAACCTTGGTAACCGAGCTTAAGGCGTTGCAGGCGTTTTATGCCGCTGAGTCGGAACATCACGATTACTTTAACCGGCACCCCTCGCAACCCTATTGCCAATGGGTTATCCAACCCAAATTGAACAAATTGCAGTTAGCCGAGTAGTACCGTTTACACGTAAGGAAGGACTATGCGCCTGGGTATCGTAGCGCTGTTGTGTCTTGTGGCGTCGTCATCATTGAGCTGGGCTGACGACAACTATCTGGAAGCGAGAAAAGCCCAGCAACGAAGCGACGACAAAGCCTATCTCAAACTGCGCCAGGGCTTGGATGAGCATCCCCTGGCCGGTTACCTCGATTATTACTACTTAAAAGATCATATCCGCACCCTCAAAGCCAAAGAGGTACGTGATTACCTGGACCGCTACCCCGACTTGCCCCTGGGGCGCTTTCTGGTGATGCGCTATATCGATCAGGCCGCGGCCGACAAAAACTGGCAAGGCCTGCTGGCGGTGAGCAGCCAGGTGCCCAGTGACACAGAACGGCAATGCAACTACTACCGGGCCAAGCTCGAAACCGGCGACAAAGCCGAGGCTTGGAAAGGGGCAGAAGCCTTGTATCTCACCGGTAAATCCCAGCCCAAGGACTGCGACGCCCTGTTTGATGCCTGGCGAAAAGCCGGCCACCTCAGCCAGGAGCTTATTTTGTCGCGCATGGAGCTCGCCTTTGCCAGCGGCCAGGGCAGCTTGCTTGGTTACCTCTCCCGGCAATTGCACGGCCGTTATCAGGACTATGGCAAAACCATAGTGTCGCTGTTTGGCGACCCACAGCAGGTGGCCAGCAGCAACCCGCAATTGGGGGCGCAAGAGCGTAGCCGCCGGCTGGTGGTGCTGGCGGTGGAGCGGTTAGCGCGGCGCGACCCGGTGCGCGGCTGGCGCACTTGGATGATGGCTCGCGAACACATGGAATTTACCGCTCCCCAGCGCCATGAACTGGCGCGGTTCTTAACTTATCGGCTGTACGACACCGACGATGCCAAGGCCATTGCTTGGCGAGATGAGGCGGTGCGCTATTACCGCGACGATGAAATGACCGAGCGGCGCATTCGCTATGCCCTCAGTCAAGGGGACATCAACGGCATTCGCGACTGGATAGCGCTGCTTAGCGAAAGTGAGGTGGCCAACGACCGCTGGCAATATTGGCTGGCGCGCACAGAATCCGATGACGCCAAGAAAAAGGCATTGTTGGAAGAGGCGGCCAAAAGCCGCTCCTACTACGGCTTTCTGGCTGCCGAGCAGTTGGGTAAACCTTTTGATCTCAACGAGGCGCCGGTACCGCCCATGACCGACAGCCTCGAGCAAAAAGGCGCGCTCAAACGCATCCCGCTGCTGATGGCTATGGACGAACGGGTGCTGGCTCGTATCGAGTGGTATCACCTGATGACCCCCCTTACCAACGGCCAGCGCCAAGCCTTGGCCGGTTGGGCCCATCGCCAGGGCTATGAGAACCTCGCTATTTTGGCGGCCATTCGCGGCGATGGTTGGGACTTGGTGTCGCTGCGCTTTCCGCTGGCCTTTGAGGAGAGCTTCAGGCATTACGGCAAGCTGCGCAAACTGCCTGAAAGCCTGGTGATGGCGCTTAGCCGCCAGGAAAGTGCCCTGGACCCTAAAGCCCAGTCACCGGTAGGAGCGCGCGGTTTGATGCAGCTGATGCCGGCCACGGCCCGCCATACCGCCCGTAACCTCGGCGATAAGAGCCATGGGGACCTTTACGATCCTAAGGTCAACATCCGCCTTGGCACGCAGTATCTTCGAGAGATGCTGGACAGGTTTGACGATAACCGCATCCTGGCGGCGGCGGCCTACAATGCCGGGCCGCACCGGGTTGAGCGTTGGGTGGGTAACAAGTTGCCCTTCGATGCCTTTGTCGAAGCCATTCCTTTTAAAGAAACCCGCAACTACGTGCAAAACGTGCTGGCCTTTAACGTTATCTACCAGCATCAGCTGGGGCAGGACAGCCCCAGTATGCTGACCGACAAGGAACGGCAAAGTGACTATTAAGAAACCGGCCCTAAGGGCCGGTTTTTTTAGCTGTGAAGGCCAGCGGCGTGCATCAGTAGGTGGAATCCCATGGCGACAATGCCAAGGGCCAGCACACTGCCAAGCCAGATAGCCACCAACCACCCCAGGCGATAGCGCAGGGCAGCGCGCTCGGGCTTTTGCTCACTTAAAGGTTGGATATCCAAGCGCTGCATATCAGTGGTACCCATCTTCCGGGCTGACCTTGCCCCTGAACACGTAGTAGCTCCAGCAGTTGTACATCAAGATGATGGGAATAATGAACAAGGTGCCCACCAGCAAAAAGCCCTGGCTTTGCGGCGGCGATGCAGCCTGAGTGAAACTGATGTCAGGGGGAATGATGTTGGGCCAAACGCTGATGCCAAGGCCGCTAAAGCCCATAAATACCAAAGCCAAGGTCAGGATAAAAGGCAGGTGGTGGGCGCTGTCGCGCCAGGCAGTACGCCAAAGTCCCCAGGCCAGCACCAGCACCAATATCGGCACCGGCAGGAAGAAGAAGAAGTTGGGCAGGCTGAACCAGCGCTCGGCAATGGCATGGTGCGCCAGCGGCGTCCAGATACTGACGATGGCAATCACCACCAGCAGCAAGATCAGCAGCGGCCGGCACAGTTCGCGCATGTTTTGTTGCAGCCGGCCCGAGGTTTTAACGATAAGCCAGCTACAGCCCAGCAATGCATAAGCCACCACCAACCCTAAGCCGCAAAAGAGGCTAAAGGGGTTAAACCAGTCCATGGCGCCGCCAACCCAGGTGCGCCCTTCCACGTGAAAACCGTTCAAGAAGCTGCCCAGCACCACGCCTTGAGCAAAGGTGGCGATCAGCGAACCGGCAATAAAGGACTTATCCCAAAACGGCCGGTGGCCATGGTCGGCTTTGAATCGGAATTCAAAGGCCACACCGCGAAAGATAAGCCCGAACAGCATCACTGTCAGTGGCAGGGACATGGCGTCAAGGATCACCGAGTAGGCCAGGGGAAAGGCGCCAAGCAGCCCAGCGCCCCCCAGCACCAGCCAGGTTTCGTTGCCGTCCCAAACCGGGGCAACGGTGTTCATCATCACATCGCGGTCTTCGGAGCGGCCCATAAAGGGAAATAGCAGGCCTATCCCTAAGTCGAAGCCGTCCAGCACCACATACATCATGATGCTAAAGACGATGATGATGTACCAAATCAAAGGCAGGTCGATACCCATCAGTTGCTACTCCTCAAGTTTTTGGGGTCGGGGCTAACGGGGTTGTCATCAATGGCGGACAACGGCCGGGCCGGGGTGCGTGAAGGGTGGGGATCGACAGGGTCGGCCAAGGCTTGCGGGCCTTTGCCGATCAGGCGGATAAGGTAGTTGACGCCAATGCCGAATACGAAGCTGTAGATCACCACAAAGGCGATAAGCGTGACCGACATATGCAAGGTACTGTGCAGCGCCACCGCGTCTTTGGTGCGCAGCAGACCATACACCACCCAAGGCTGGCGGCCTATCTCGGTGGTAAACCAGCCGGCAATGATGCACAGCAGACCCGATGGCCCCATGGCCAGCACAAAGCGGTGGAACAGGGTTTGCTCGTACAGTTTGCCTTTAAGGCGCAGTACCAGGCCCCAGATACCGGTTGCCACCATCAGCAGACCCAGCGCCACCATGATCCGAAACGACCAGAAAATAATGGTGGAGTCCGGCCTGTCTTCTGGAGGGAAGCTCTTCAAGCCGGGGATTTGCTTGTCCAGGCTGTGGGTAAGGATAAGGCTGCCAAGGTAGGGGATCTCCAGTGCATAGCGGGTCTTCTCGGCCTTCATGTCTGGCACACCAAACAGCAGCAGCGGAGAAGGCTCGCCGGGTTTGTTCTGCCAGTGACCTTCAATGGCGGCAATTTTGGCCGGCTGGTATTCAAGGGTGTTCAGGCCGTGGGCGTCACCGATAAAGGCTTGCTGCGGCGCGGCGATGAGGATCATGCCCATGGCCATGGAGAACATCTTCTTAATGGCTGGCGAGCGGTTGCCTTTAAGTAAATGCCAAGCCCCGGAGGCGCCAATCATAAAGGCTGCCGCGATGATCGCCGCCATGGTCATGTGCGCCATGCGATAAGGGAAAGACGGGTTGAAAATGGCCTGCAGCCAGTCGGTGGGCACCAACTGGTTGTTCTCTACCTTGTACCCGGCTGGGGTTTGCAAAAAACTGTTGGAGGCCAAGATCCAGAAGGTAGAGATCAAGGTGCCAAGGGACACCATGCAGGTGGAGAAAAAGTGCAGCCCGGCACCCACCCGGTTCCAGCCAAACAACATCACCCCAAGGAAGCCCGCTTCCAGGAAGAAGGCGCTGAGCACCTCGTAGGTGAGCATGGGCCCGTTGATGCTGCCGGCAAAAGCGGTAAAACCGCTCCAGTTGGTGCCAAACTGGTAAGCCATGACCAACCCAGACACCACACCCATGCCGAAGTTAACGGCAAAAATTTTTAACCAAAAATGGTAAAGCTCGCGCCAGACGTCTTTTTTCGAGTAAAGCCAAAGGCCTTCCAATACCACCAAGTAAAGACCTAACCCTATGGTGATGGAAGGGAAAATAATATGGAAAGATACAGTAAACGCAAACTGTATCCTTGCCAGGTAAAAGGCTGTTAGGTCAAACATGCTGAGTGTCCCGCAGTTAAGGTGAAGCAAAATATAAGGTGCCTAAGCAGTAACGTTTTTTGACCTATACATGGGTATATTTATCGTGACATCAGGTTTAGCTTGGGGAGTAAGGAAGAATATGATTGTCTACAAACTGGAAAACAGCAGTGAAAAGTACGTGTTTTTTAATTTTTATTGGCCAGGTCTAAGCATGCTTCGGGGCTGGCTGTCTTGTCATTTAGGGGCTTTGCGGGTTGCTAGCTTAACGTCATATCCTCTGCCTTTTTTATGATGTTTAAGGCCAAGGTTGGCGGCAGAATAAGCTAACAATTAAGATTGAGAGGATTTTAATTTCACTTTATTTTTATTCACCTTCACTCTGTTTGGCTAAAGACTTTTAGTTTCTATTGGATGAGTGCCTGGGGTGATTAATTTGTTGTGATGAATAATGCTTTGTTGATGTTAAATGTTGATTTAACACTCCGCCTCTATTCGTTACGTGTAGTTTTGAGTTTATTTATTAAGTGACTACCGTGGCGCCAAGATAATGAAAACTGAAGGCTGGGTGCGTTAAGGTACCTGGCGTAATAAAGCAGCCGGCCTTTGGCCGGCTTTTTAGCGTTTGGCGTGGCGCTCAAAATTCTCGCGCTTTTGTTCGTCGTTTTTTCGAAGCAGCACATAGAGCGCGCCGGTGGAGCCGTGATGGCGCTGGGCGCTGTGATAGGCCAGCACTTCCGGCATTTCTTTTAGCCATTTGGCGCAGTAACTTTTCAGCAGCGCCGGCACCGGCTGGGCGTGCTCGCCGCGGCCGTGGAGCACCAAGAGGGTGCGAAGGCCAATGCGATGGCTGGTGCGGATAAAATCGAAGACCTCACTGCGGGCGGCGATAAAGCGCTTTTTGTGCAGGTCGAGCACCGACTGGATATCGTATTTACCCTGCCGCAATTGCTTGAATACCCCGTCTTGGACCCCGGCTTTCTTGTAGGAGAGCACATCGTGAGGCTCCACCAGCTCGACACTTTCCGATGACAGGTAGTTGAGATCTTCTGCCAACTCCGCCTCGGCGGCGGCGCGCCGGGCCTTGCTGTTGCTGTTGGCATCCTTGGGGGCCAGGCCAATGTGGTCGCCCCGGGATATCGGTTTGACGCCCAGCATTTCCTTTTCAAACAAACTCTTGTCATCATCGTGCATCTTTACCTCCAACTGCTGGCAATTCATGACAACCCGACTCGCCGCCATAGACAGTGCCAGAGGACTGGCCATTTTCGGCATCCTGCTTATCAATATCCAGTCCTTTGGCCAACTGGATGAGTTTCGTTACCACCGGCTGGCCGAGCCAGGCTTGGTGAGCCAGGTGGTGTGGTGGTTCAACATGTTGCTGGCCGACGGCAAGTTTATCAGCCTGCTGTCCTTGCTGTTTGGCATGGGCCTGGTGTGGCTGCAAAAGGCCGGTAACAGCTATCAATACCGGCGGCTGCGTTACCTGGCGCTGTTTGGCGCCGTGCACGGCTTTTTGATTTGGGACGGCGATATCTTGCTGATGTACGCCCTGACCGCCATGGTGGTTTTGCCTTTTGTGATGGGCAGGCCGCGCTTCCAATTACTGATAGCAGGCGTGCTGATCATTCTCGCCACCCTGGTATTTGTGGCCCTGGTGCTGCTCACCACCCAGGGCGGCGAGCCGGACACCACGCCGCTTGCCATCTACAACCAGGGCAGTTACCTCAGCCAGTGCTTCTATCGGCTGTCGAGCTTTGGCTACACCATCGCCTCCTGGCCGGTGTTTATCCTCCCTATGGTCAGCGGCCTGATGCTGGCAGGCGCGGCCATTGCCCAGCGGCCCGCCTGGTTTATGGTGCTCAAGCGCTACTGGTATGGCTGGCTGCTGCTGGGATTGGTGCCGTCTTGGTTGCTGCTGTGGCAGCTTCCGGACAGCGGCTTTGGCTGGCTGCTGATGTTCTCACCCTTCCAGGCGCTGGGTTATCTGGGGCTGATGCTGCGTATCGGTGAACACTGGCGGTTGCTGCAACGGGCTGGGCGCCTGGCTCTAAGCCATTACCTGCTGCAAAGCCTAGTGATGACCGGCTTCTTCTATGGTTTTGGCCTTTATGGGCAGTTTTCGAGGCTGACGCTTTTGGCCATCGCCCTTGGCTATATCGCGCTGGCGCTGGCGCTCACCCCGCTTTACCTGCGTTATTTCAGCCAGGGGCCCATGGAATGGCTGTGGCGCCGCCTGGCGCACCGCGACGCTACACCAGGCTGAGATTGGGCTCTTTTAAGGTCTTTTGCAGCTTGCGAAGCTGAGTTAACAGCTCGGCGACCGGCAGCGGTGCACCCTTGGGGTGGCGCCAGATAAGGGCGTGTAGATCGTTAGGGTGCCAGCGCGACAAATACTGGCCGTCTTCTGGGAAGATGGCCAGTTGGCCAACCCCCAGCACCGCCGCTCTGTGTACCCAGGCCGAGTCTATTCCCAAGAGGCTCTTGGCCCTGGCCAGGACTTGCCAACCACCAAGGTCTGCGCCGCCATCGAGATAAAAAAGCCGTGGCGATTGCAGGTCACTCAAAGCCTCGGGCCTTGGGTGCAGCAGCACCAACGCCATGCGCGGCAGGCCATTCAATAGCGCCCGAAACTGCTCGACCAACGGCATGAAGACCTGGCCGTCGTCGTCTAGCAGGTTGATGGCCACAATTTCCCGCTCACCAATACGTGCCAGCAAATCCTGCTCCTTGGGCGCCAGCGGCGGCAGCCACTGGTGGTGAGAGCTTAACTGCAAGGTGGCCAGGGCCTGGGTAAAGCGTTCGCTGACATGTTGCTGATGGTTAAAGGGCAGGCGCTGGGCCTTAAAGGGGGAACTGCCAGCCAGCAGCAGGCGGTGGGCGCTTGGCAATAAAAACGGCAGGGTTTGGCGCCAGGGGGTCATCGGCGGCAGGCTCAGATCCCAGATGCTGTCCCAAACCTGACGGCGCAGTTGCCAAAGCAACCTTGGCCAACTGCCGGGATGGTAGGCCACCAGCGGCGGGGCCAGCCAGGGGAGCTGATGAAAGAGCGCGGCGTGCTGCGCTTTGCACAAAACCTGGACCAGGCAAGTCTGGCTGAGGCTTTTGAGCATCGGCAACGCCCAGGGCAGGGTGGCGTCGTCTTCCTGATCCAACAAGCAAAGTATGCGCCTGGCCATGGCGGTCCCTCACAAATGTTTCTATATTGTTTCATTTTGCTTGATGAAGGGTTTTCGTTTTGTTTATATTCAGCAGCGTGCAGCAGACGTGCAGCATTAGCCCAACCCTTGCAGTACTACCATAACAGGGCTGAAGCAGATCGAAAAATCATCAGTGGGAGTATCAAGCTCCCCATGCCTGCCCGGCGCTCAAGGCCATGATTTCAGTACAGCCAGAGCAGGGTAGGACGGACGAGGGGTAGACCGGATGCCGTCATCATGACGATGACACCACCAAGGCCTGCCAAGGCCCTGGCGGAACGACTACTTCACCCATGGGTGGTAGCGCCGGTTGCCAGTACCGGCGGTGTTGTTAACAAATGTTGTTAATGGCACAAACCATACTGACATCATGACTTTGCCCCGCCTTGTGCGGGGCCTTTTCTTTTGGCTGTTAACCACTTGGGTGAAAATGCAGCAGGCTATAGCCGGGCCCATGGCTTTTGCTTGAATGCCCTTGGCAGATCGCTATAATGCACGCCGTTGTATCGGAAAGTAGCTCAGCTTGGTAGAGCACTACGTTCGGGACGTAGGGGTCGCAGGTTCAAATCCTGTCTTTCCGACCAAAGCATTCAATGAATTTGCAGTGCCCCTCGGGCAGGCAACGGAAAGTAGCTCAGCTTGGTAGAGCACTACGTTCGGGACGTAGGGGTCGCAGGTTCAAATCCTGTCTTTCCGACCAATAATAAGGCAGCCTGAGGGCTGCCTTTGTTTTTTCAGGGACCAGACGCATGTGGCTGACCGAAGCGCAGTTTGAACGCCTGTATCCCGATGCCATTCGGGGCTACTTTGATGCCGGCCAGCAAGGCCAGCTGGAGGGGCTTGACGGTGTCAGCCTCCACTACCGATTGTTCCTGCCCGAGGGCGCCAGCACCCTGCTGGTGCTGAGCTCCGGGCGCACCGAGAGTGTCATCAAATACCAAGAACTTATCTTCGAGCTGGGCCAAAAGGGCATTGCTGTAGCGGCCCTCGACCACCGGGGCCAGGGGCTGTCCGGGCGCCTCACCGGCGATAGCGAGCTGGGCTTCGTGGAAGATTTCGACCACTACGGCGCCGATCTCGACCATTTCGTGCAAAAAGTGGTGGTGCCTTTGGGTTATGCGCGGCATTGGCTGCTGGCCCATTCCATGGGCGGCTGCATCAGTGCTCTCTACCTTGAGCGCTACCCCCATCCTTTTGAAAAAGTGGTGATGACCTCACCGATGTTTGCCATCAACACCGCGCCTTTTCCGCTGTGGGTGGCCAGAGGCATGGCCCGCTGGCAAAGCCTGCAAGATGAAAAGCGCGGCCAGCCCCGCTATGTGCCCACCGCCGGGCCTTATCAGCGCCGTCCCTTTGAAAACAACGAGCTGAGCCATTCAACCCTGCGCTTTGAACGTAACCTCGATTGGCTCGACGAGCTGCCCGGTGCGCGTCTTGGCGGCCCCTCGGCTCAGTGGCTCAACGCCGCCTTTTTGGCCATGGAAAAGGCCATCGCCAATGCGGTGAACATCAAGGTGCCGGTGCTGGTGATTGCGGCGGGGGACGATAAGGTGGTGAGCCTGGCTGGGCAGCGAGCCTTTGTGGACGCCTTGCCCGATGGCCGGTTGGATATTGTGGCCGGCGGCTGGCACGAACTGCTGCTGGAAAGCGACGATTACCGGCTACTGACCCTGGCAACCCTCTGGTCTTTTTTTAACGACTAAGCCTCTTTTCTTACCATCACCAGGGCATGCATCTGGCGGCCCTGGACCGCCGGCAGCGGCTGGATGTCGGCCTGGTAACCTTCTAGGCGGGCAAAACTTGCCAAGTCTTCAAATATCGCCTGGCGCAGCGCCGGGCGAAACAACCAGCGCAGCAGCCGTGACGGCCAGTCCTTGGCCGCTTCTTCCTGAGTCATCGACAGCATTCTTAAACTGCCAATGGGAATGTCCGGCATTTCGTCTGTTTGCAGCGGCTGGTAGCTTGAGGTGTTGATGAGGTGGTAGTCCTTGATGGCCAGCACCATGGCCGGCAGGCGCCGCTCTGTACCTTTTAGCAGCAACTGCTGGGCCTCTTCCAGGCCAAGGCCAAGGGCCAGCAATTGGCGCTGGCCGCGGATGGGCTCAAAGGCCTCGCCGCTGTTAAGGTCCGCTTCAAACCATTGGCGCCCCTCGCCTTGGGGGGCGGTAGGGCCAACGCAAATTGCCTCAAAGCCCAATAGCACCTCTGGTAGCAGATACCCCCATTCCACCAGCACGCCGGGCACCGGTTGCAGCAGCGGGCGCACCGCATCGGTGAGGTTATTAAGGCGCGGCAATTCCCCGGCCAGGTGGCGGTTTAGGCGGGTCAGCCAGGGCAGCTCGTCCAAAAAGGGGGCGGTTCGTACCTGGCCCTGGTGGATCAGGGGGTGGCGGGCCTCTTGCTGCATCAGGTGATACAGCACCGGGTACTCGTCCTTCCAGGCGGTTGGCGCCGTGGCCCAGAGGGTGCGGTATTCGGTCAGTAAACGCAGCCTTTCGCTCATTGCAGCCTTTGCACGCTGGCGCCTTGGGCTTTAAGGAGCCCCAGCAGATTGTCTTGGCAGATGATGTGGCCAAGGCCCACCACCACCAGGCTGTTGCGCTGCTGGGCAATGCTCAGCAGCTTGGGTACCCACTCGATATTGCGGGCCTTCAAGGTGCTGTCATGCATAAAACGGTTGGCGGCGTTGTCGCCCTGGCTCAGGGGGCACAGTTCGTTGAGCTCTTTAAGCTTGCCGTGTTCCCAGGCGCTCAGCATGGGGCTTAAGGTGGTATCGAGGCTGTCCATCTCTTTGGCGCTGTCACTGACCATGTCATTGGCATAAGCGTCGCTGGCGGCCAGGGCCTTGAATTGGCGCTCGGCGGTTTCCAGCCCCTTGATGGGCCAATGGCGCTGGCGGGCGAGGGCGGCCACCTGGTTATCGATACCCAAAGACGGATCGTAATGGCTGTGGGCAAGGGCGGCCTGCATCAGGGTCATCAAGGCAAACCAGGGCCGGGTGCGGTCAAGCTGGGCCATGGGCAGGCCGTAATCGTCTGCCATATCGCTAACCTGACGGTACGCCTCGGCCGAGAGATGGTCACTGAGCTTACCCTCGGTGAGGATGCCGTAATGGACCAAGGCGCTTTGTATGGCTTTGGGGCTGAGCTCATCAGGAGAGAGCTCCTGCACCAGGGTGGTGACCTTGGGCAGGGTAGCGAGCATTTTTTCAAGCTGCTGGCTGTTATCGGCCTTGCCGACATGAATAGAGCCCAGTAGCCAGAACCGGCCGCTGGGGGTATCAACTTGCCAAAGTGCCGGTGCCGCCTGGCTGGCAGCAGGGAAAATGACAAGTAGGATCAGGAAGATAGTTCGTCTCAGCATGGGCTGATAGTAGCCCAACACCTGTGCGGCGTCACCGACTTTCATCTGCGGTTCAGCGCTACTGGTGGCGCTTTGGCGCGGCCCTGAGAGGAGGCATTAAAAAGCCCGCTGGCGCGGGCTTTTTCGGCTCAGTGGTGGTGGCCACCGGCGCCGTGAACGTGGCCGTGGGCCAGTTCTTCTTCTTCAGCGTCACGCAGCTCGACGATTTCTACCGCAAAGTGCAGGAACTGACCGGCCAGGGGATGGTTGCCATCGACGGTGACGGTTTCGTCGGTGACGTCACGCACCACCACGGTACGCGGGCCGGCGTCGGTCTGGGCGGTAAAGCGCATGCCGGCTTCGATATCGTCAACACCTTGGAAGGCGCTGCGAGGCACTTCCTGCACCAGCTCCTGGTGGTAAGGGCCGTAACCGTCTTCAGGGGCAACGGTCACTTCCAGTTTGGCGCCAGGGGCTTGGCCGTCGAGCTGGCTTTCAAGGCCGGGGATCAGGTTGCCGTGACCATGCAGGTATACCAGCGGCTCGCCGCCGGAGGAGGTATCCAGAACGGTGCCGGCGTCGTCTTTAAGGGTGTAGTGGATGGTCACTACCTTGTCTTTGCTGATGGTCATGATGACCCCTATTGGTTTGGTGCGAAGTAAGCCGCTGAGCCTAGCACAGGCCGGGGGCCGGTCACAAACCACAGGGCTGTCGCGCTGTTGTCATAGTTAACTGTTAAAAAGCCGTGTCAGCCTTTTCAAAAAGCGATCTTTTTAGCAAAACAAGCTTGCTATCAGCACCTTATTGAGGGGGTGCTCTGTTAATAAAAGGTTTCATTGTGATAATGGCTGCGCACGGAACAACACAATAAACAGGACAACAAACATGCTTAAGAAATCTTCACTCGTGGTGGCCATGGCGCTTTGCAGCCATGGCGCCATGGCTGATCTGCTGATCACCGAATACGTGGAAGGCAGCAGCTATAACAAAGCCCTGGAGATCACCAACACCGGTGACAGCGTCGAGAACCTCGACGGCACCGACGTGGCGGTTTACTTCAACGGCGCCAGCACCACCACTACTCACATCGCGCTGTCCGGCACCCTGGCCGCCGGTGCCAGCCTGGTGCTGGCCCATACCAGCGCCGATGACAGCATCCAGGCTGACATCCGCTCCGGCTCGGTCAACTTCAACGGCGACGACGCCGTGGCCCTGGAGCGTGACGGCCAGGTGCTGGACCTTATCGGCATCATCGGTGTCGACCCGGGTTCTGAATACACCCAGGACGGCAAGTCCACCAAGGACATGACCCTGCGCCGCATTCCCGGCAGCAGCCCCAGCACCACCTTTGACTTTGACCAGTGGCAAGCCTTTGCCAAAGACAGCTTTGCGGGCCTCGGTTGCAGCGGCCTGAGCGATTGCACCGGCGACGGCGACGACGACGGCACGCCTCCCGATGCCTGGGTTTGCCCCAGCGATTACCAAACCATTCCCAGCATCCAGGGCAGTGGCTTTAGCTCGCCGCTGGTGCCTGACGGCAGCTACTACAGCACCGACAAAGTGGTCACCCAAGGCCGGGTAACCCAGGTGATGCGCGGCCTGCTTAAAGGTTTCTTCCTGCAAGACGGCGCCGGTGACGGCGACCCGGCCACCTCTGACGGTATCTTCGTTTACACCGGCTCGGCGCCTGACAGTAGCATTCAGCCGGGCCAGGCCGTTTGCGTGGAAGGCCTGGTGCAGGAGTACTACGGCTTTACCGAAATCGTTATGGACCACATGGCCCAGAGCCCGCTGGATTTGGCCCAGGTTGAGCCCGTTGATTTGGTGATTGACCCTAAAGACATCCCCGGCTCCCTGGAGCGGGTAGAAGGCATGAAGGTGCGTCTGACGGCAAGCAGCGACATGCAGGTCACCCGCCCCTTCAGCTACGACTACGATTCTTCTCGCAACAACATGGTGCTGGCCTACGGCGGCCCGCTCTATACCCCGACTCAGCTCTATCCGGCGCTGAGCGACGACGCTGTGGCCCTGGCCAAGAGCAACGCCGAGCGCACCCTTTATATCGACACCGACAGCAAGCCGGCCGATGGCGTGGTGCCTTACTTCCCAGGGCTGGACGCCGAGCAGGGCTATATCCGCGTGGGTGACCGGGTTGAGAACCTGACCGGGGTTGTGGCCTATTCCTACAGCAACTACCGCCTGGTAGCCGGCACTGATGCCAGCCTCAGCGCCGCCGACTTTGTGCACCTGCAAGACCGTACTGCGGCCCCTGTGGTGGCCGAAACCGGTTCGCTGCGGGTGGCGAGCTTTAACGTGCTCAACTTCTTCAACGAAGCGGTGGGCGGCGATGCCAACCCGCTGGGGGTGAACCGCGGCGCCGAAACCGCCGATGCCTTTGCCCTGCAGCGCACCAAGATCGTGAGCGCCCTGACCGCCATCGACGCCGATGTGCTGGGCCTTATCGAGGTGGAAAACAACGGCTTTGGCGAAAACTCGGCCATCCGTAACCTGGTTGATGCCCTTAACGCCGAGCTGCCAAGCGACAAGCAATACGCTTTTGTCAGCCCCGACGCGGGCGGCAGCATCGGCTCTGACGCTATCACCTCGGCCATTTTGTACCGCCCGGCCAAGGTAGCGGCGCAAGGGGCTCTGGATATCCTGGAGATGCCCAACCAGATCACCGTCACCGACGGGGTTGAAGACATCCACCACGGTGGCCGCCCCAGCCTGCTGCAAACCTTCAAGCGGGTAAATGCCAAAGGCAAGGCGGTGGGCAAGGCCTTCCGCGTCGCCATCAACCACCTGCGCTCCAAAGGCTCAAGCTGCGCCGAGGATGAAGAAGGTAAAGTGGTAGACGGGCAGGGCAGCTGCAACGAGCTTCGCAATACCGAAGTGTCGCGCCTGGCTGACCATATCCTCGCCACCAAGACCCCGACTCTGCTGTTGGGTGACTTCAACGCCTACGGCAGTGAAGATCCGTTACTGGTGCTGACCGAGATCCCGGCCCTTGACCGTGAGCTGAAAACCGCCCACGACACCTACCTGGGCGACACCACCGAAGCGCCCCTGCTGGAAGGCCCGGCCCGTGTCATTACCCAAGGCTATGGCCTGGTGAACCTCACCGAGCCCAAGGCCTATTCCTACCAGTACGACGGCGCCATTGGCCGCCTCGACCAGGCCCTGGCTACCAAGGACTTGGCCCAAAAAGTGGTGGCGGTTGCCGATTGGAACATCAACTCCGCCGAGAGCAACCTCTTTACCTACGAAACCCAGTACACCGGTAGCCTGGTGAAATCCGAAGGGCCGTTCAGTTCTTCCGACCACGATCCGGTGGTGGTTGAGCTTGACTGGGGCGCCCAAGAGCACAGCGGCCCGGCCCTTTGCGAGCACAAAGTTGTTAACCGCTGGACCGGCGGCTTCCAGGGCGCTATCCGTATCACCAACACCTCCGATAAGCCCATCAAGGGCTGGGACGTGAACTGGGGTTACACCGACGGCAGCCATGTGGGTGGTGCCTGGGGCGCCGCGCTCACAGGCGAAGGCCCCTACAACGCCAAAAACCTGAGCTGGAACAGCACCATCGCGCCTAACCAAACCGTGGAAGTGGGCTTTACCGCCCAAGGCGATGGCCATGCTACCGCCGTAACCGGTGATATCTGCCAAGCCGCGGACGACCAAGACGATGGCGACGACACCCAGCCCCTGCCGAGCGCCCAGTGCGAATACCAACTGGATAACAGCTGGCCGGGCGGCTTCCAGGGCAAGGTGCGCATTACCAACACGTCAGCGGCGCCGATCTTCGGCTGGCAAGTGGCTTGGTCCTTCCTTGACGGCAGCACCATCAGCCACAGCTGGAGTGCCGACGTCAAAGGCGACGGTCCCTACACCGGCAGCGACTTGAGCTGGAACCACAGCATCGAGCCGGGCCAGAGCGTGGAGTTTGGCTTTATCGGCAAAGGCGCTGGCAAGGCTTCTGCCATCAGCGGCGATCTCTGCAAATAAGCCCAAAAGGCAAAACAAAAAAGGAGGCGAAAGCCTCCTTTTTTATTGTCCCACCGATGAGCGTTCAGGGCTGGTCTTTATCGGGCAGCTCGCCCTTTTTGGGGTGACGGCGGAAAAAGCTGCGATCTAATCGTTCGTGGGGAAAGGCCGACAGCACCTTGTCTTTTATGAGCGGCGGGAAGTTGGCCGAGAACGACAGTTGCAACCCCAGGCGGGTTTTATAGGCAAACACCGAGCCTTTGATATTGGTTTTATTGGCAATACGCTGGCAGGCCGCCAGGAAGTCGGGGGGCACGCTGCCCTTGGTGACTCTCACCTTGCCTTTTTTAAACTGCAGGCTGAACACGCAAAACAGCTGTTTGACCAGCAGATACCCCACCAGCATCAGTAGGGAAAAGACAATCAGCGCTTCGCTATTGATGGAAAATCGGGATAGATCCATGGGCAGACTCGTCAATTTTTTGTCGCTTTTCTTTTTATAGCTCAGGGCGCGGCTTTGGTATGCTGCGTTTTTTTAAAATACCCAAGTCATCACCATGTTAGAGACCGAACGACTTATTCTGCGCCGCTTCACCCTGGACGATGTGCCCGCCTTTTTGGCCATGAACACCGACCCGCACATTCTGCGCTTTACCGGTGGCGACAAGGCCATTACCAATCTTGCCGAGGCCGAGCAGGCCATGCGCGCCGCGCCCCTGGCGGACTATGAAAAATACGGTTACGGCCGCCTGGCAGTAGAGCACAAGGCCAGTGGCGAGGTGATTGGCTTTTGCGGCATCAAATACTTGCCGGAGTTTTCGCTGCCGGAGATTGGCTATCGCATCCTGCCCGCTTACTGGGGCCAGGGGCTTATCAGCGAAGCGGCCAAGGTGGTGCTGGCCCACGGCCACAACGAGCTGGGCCTTGACCATATCCTGGCCCTTATCCACCCCGACAACATCGGCTCTATTCGGGTCGCCGAGAAAATCGGCATGCGCCGTGGCGAGCAGGCCGAATATTTTGGCATGCCGGTGTGGCTCTACGCCTCGGTGCGCGGCTGATGGGATTGCTGTGGCTTATCACGGTACTGTGGGCCTTTTCGTTTTCGCTCATTGGCGTGTATCTCGCCGGGCAAGTGGATGCCTACATCGCGGTGGCCTCGAGAATGGCGCTGGCGCTCCTTATCTTTCTGCCGTTCTGGCGGCCGTTGCCTTGGCGCCAGGCGCTGACGCTGATGGCCACCGGCGCGGTGGAAATCGGCATCATGTATCTCTTTTTATATAAGAGCTATCAGTACCTGAGCGTTGCCGAGCTGCTGCTGTTCACCATTTTCACGCCGCTTTATGTGAGCCTTTTTGCCGACCTTTTTGCCAGGCGCTGGCCTCGCCAGTTCTGGGCGCCGGCTTTGCTGGCGGTGGCCGGTGCGGCGGTTATTCGCTGGACCGATTTGAGCGAGCAGTACTGGCACGGCTTTGCCCTTATTCAGGCCGCCAACGCCTGCTTTGCCTTTGGCCAGGTCTGGTATCGCCACCAAAGCCAGCGCTCGGCGCTCACTCACCGCGCCCGTTTTGCCTGGTTTTTCCTTGGCGCCCTGGTGGTGACCCTGGCGGCGATGCTGGCACTGGCCGATTGGCAAAAATGGCCGGCAACGCACCTGCAGCAGGGCGTATTGCTGTGGCTGGGCGTGGTGGCGTCGGGGCTTGGGTATCTGGGCTGGAGTTATGGTTCAACCCGGGTCAGTGCCCAGCAACTGGCGGTGATGAACAACATGCTGATCCCGGCCGGTATTTTGGTGAACGTCTTTATCTGGAATGGCCAGGCCGACTGGCCAAGGCTTGCCCTTGGCAGCGCCTGCATGGTGGCGGCGCTGTGGCTTTGCCGCCGGAGTCAGTCTTCTTGAGGGTACTGGGCCTTGGCCCAGTACTTTTTCAACAGCCACATCCCTTCTTCCCCGGCCAGCTCCTCGGCAATGATGAGGTCAAAGCCGGTGAGTTCGCGAAACCGCTTCATGCGCTGGCCGAGCATGCCCAGCACGCCCCGGTATTCTTTGCCGGTGGGGCTGCGGTAATAGCTGGCTTCAAAGAGATCTTCTGCTTGTGGGTTAGGGCTTTGGGTGCGCAGCGCCAGGATAAGCACGTTGCGCTGCTCGGTCAGCAGCCCCACCGCCAGGCGGGTATTGATGGTGTCGAGCAGTATCTCGGGGGTTTTGAGGCGAAAGCCAATATAGGGCAGCTCCATGCGCTCAAAGCCGCTGCCTATAGCCAATTGGTCAATTCTTTGTATATCCTGCCAGCGCAGACTCCAGCCGCCACGTCGGTGGTGCAGGCTAAGGCTGTTGTGGTTCAGTGACAGGCTGACTTTGGGCTCGGTGAGTTTTCCTATCCCCAAGATCAGCAATACCGGCATGGCCAGCAGTAATACCATGCCAGGACCAAACCAGCCGAAGGCGAGCAGTGTCGGGCCAAGGATAAGAAGCAGTAATCCCAGCAGGGTGAGGGTAAGGCCGTTGCGATAGCGGTGGCTGGACAATTCCCGAGCGTGCATAAAGGCTTAACTGAGCTAGAGTCTGTTCATCATAACGCAGACTTCCCATGGAGGGATCAATGAAACCTTGCTTGCTGTTGGCGGCCGTTTTGAGCCTGCCAGCTTTTGCCCAGGACAACCCCTATATCGACAATTCCGACCCAACCCTCGGCCAAAGCGACGGGTTGGCCTTTACCCTGTTCGGTGGTTACACCCAGGGCGGTGACAACTTCATCACCATCAATTACACCGACGATACCCGCGAACATTTTCGCATGGGTAACCGCTTTCACATCGGGGTAGGTGCCCTGTGGGAAGGGGAGAACTTCGGTACCGCCCTTAACCTCGGTTACCACTTCAACTTCGCCGACGGCACCAATGGCAAAGTGGACTTTGAGCGCTATACCGTCGAGCTGCTGCCGTATTACCGCTACGGGCGCCATAAATTCTCGGTGGGCGCCGCCTGGCACCTGGGGGTGCGGGGTAAATTGGACGTGACCGAGACCGTGGACAACGGCGACGGCACCACCAGCGAAGAAAACACCCATGTGCGAGTGGATTTTGACGACGCGGTCGGCGCCATCATCCAGTATGACTACCAAATCACCCACCACAACTGGGTGAGCCTGCGCTACGAGTGGATAGACTACGACGTGGACAAGGTGAACGGTGTTGACCTTGGCACCGGCCTTTCCGGCGACGGTGACCACTTCGGTATTTACTACCGGGTGGTGTTCTAAGGCGAGCCTCAGGCCATCATTTTTGTAACACTGTCTTTATGCTCTGCGCCGCCTTTTAGGCGGCGCAGTTCTTTATAATGGCCAAAAACAGGTTAAGCCAAGGATAGAGATGTTAAAGACGCTGCTTACCAAACGCTGGCTGCTACTGTGTGCGCTGCTGGCGTTTGTCTCCGGCTGTGCGGTGGTGGCCAAGCTCACCCTCAACGACCGCTACGGTAAACCCGAAGTGCGCCAGCGGGTGGCACCGCCAATCTCACAAGAAGCCGATTTTTACCTGACCGAAGTCAAGCCCATTTTGGAAGAGCGCTGCGTGGTGTGCCACGCCTGCTATGACGCCCCCTGCCAGCTCAAGCTCTCTTCTCCAGAAGGCATTGACCGGGGCGCCAGTAAAGAGAAGGTCTACCAGGGCACCCGCCTTATCGCCGCCAACGTCAGCCGGCTCTTTATTGATGCCAAAGACACCCAGCAGTGGCGCCAGAAGGGCTTTTACCCGGTGCTGAACGAACGGGACCAAACTTCCCTTGCCAACACCCAGGCCAGCGTGCTGGCCCGGATGCTGCTGCTAAAGCAGAGCCATCCGCTGCCTGACCAAAAGATCCTCGATGACAGCTTTGACTTGAGCCTGGATAGGGCCCAGGTGTGCCCCACCATCGAGGAAATGCCCGACTTTGAGCAGAACAAGCCGCAGTGGGGCATGCCTTATGCCATGCCGGGCCTGACCCCAGCCGAGCACCAGACCCTGATGACCTGGGTTAAAGACGGGGCCGAGATGGCGCCGCTGCCTACCCTTAACGAAGACACCGAAGAAAGGGTGGCCCGCTGGGAGCGCTTTTTAAATGGCACCAGCCTCAAAGAGCGGCTGGTGAACCGCTATATCTACGAGCATCTGTTTGTTTCGCACCTGTACTTTACCGAGCAAAGCCATGCCGGCCAGGCGCCGCGCTTTTTTGACCTGGTGCGCTCCACTACCCCACCGGGCCAGCCGGTGGATATCATCGCCACCCGCCGCCCCTTTGATGACCCCGGCGTCAAAGCCGTCTATTACCGGCTGGTGCCGGTACGTTCCACCATCGTTGATAAAACCCATATGCCTTATGCCCTTAGCCCCAAGGTGATGGCCCGCTGGCAAGCGCTTTTTTATCAGCCTGATTACCAGGTCAGCCGCTGGCCGGGCTATGAGCCGGAAGTGGCGGCCAACCCTCTTAATGCCTTTGAGCAGCTGCCGGTGGGCGCCCGTTATCGCTTTATGCTCGATAACGTTGAAAACACCATCATGGGCTTTATCAAGGGCCCGGTGTGCCGCGGCCAGGTGGCGCTGGACGTGATTAACGACCGCTTCTGGGTGCTGTTTGTGGACCCGTCCATGGCTGACGCCCCGGATGTCAGTGCTTTTTATCACAGCCAACTGGCCAATCTGCGGATGCCGGCCGAAAAGCAAAGCACCACTATCGCCTCCAATTGGCTAGGTTATGCCAAGCGCCAAGGGGATTACGTGCGGGCCCGCATCGATTTTATGAACCATGCCTTCAAGGATGGCCGCCACCTGAATCTGCAAAGCATTTGGGACGGCGGCGGTACCAATCCCAACGCCACCTTGACCATCCTGCGCCACTTTGACAGTGCCACTGTGGTCAAAGGCCTGGTGGGCCGGCCGCCCAAGACCACCTGGGTGATTGATTACGCGCTTTTAGAGCGTATCCATTACTTGCTGGTGGCGGGTTTTGATGTCTATGGCAACTACGGGCACCAACTGCTGACCCGCCTTTACATGGATTTTTTGCGGATGGAAGGCGAGTCCAACTTCTTGGCGCTATTGCCTCCGGTGAGCCGTCACCGCGCATTTAAAGCGTGGTACCGAGGCGCCGGTGAAGACTTGACCCGCTTTTTAGAAGGAGACATCAACCCTTTTAATCAGCCGAGCGGTATCACTTATATTACCGATCGCCCTAAAGAGGAGCTGTATGCCATGCTCGAAAAGCGTGAAGCGCCGGTGCAATCGCCCCGCTACCGCATCGTTTCGGCCAAGCTCAAAGACAGCTCCAAAGCGCTGCTGCGTCAACTCGATGGCCTCAAAGGTCCCTATGTACACATCTTCCCTGAGCTGACCTTCATCATGGTTGAGCCGGAAGACGGCAGCGACAGCGAGCTCTTTACCTTGGTGCGCAACAGCGCCCACACCAACATATCGAGCCTGTTTGATGAAAAGGAAAACCGTGATTACATCAACGACGATGTCACCCTGGTGCACGGCATTCTGGGCAGTTATCCCGGCGCGTTTTGGCATGTAAAAGAAGCTGATTTGCCGGCCCTGGTGGCCCTGGCCGAAGCGGTAGACGACCAGGCCAGCTACCGGGCGCTGCTCGATGGCTTTGGGGTGCGGCGTACCGACCCTGGCTTTTGGGCGTTCAGCGACAAGCTAAACCGCCTCAATATCGAGCGCCATCCCATCGAAAAGGGGCTGCTGGACTACAACCGACTGGAAAATCGCTAATAAAAAAGCCCGCTTCAAGCGGGCTTTTTTGTCCTTGGCGCCTTAGGAGTGGCTTTTGAGGAAGTCTTCGTCCAGGGCCAGGTCGTTATTAAGGTTGACGGTCACGCCACGGTTTTTCACGTTTTTAGCGATAGCCTGGGCTTCTGCCAGGGAGTGCATGGCCGCAGTGCCGCACTGGTAGAGGTTGAGCTCGGGGATCTTGGATTGGTCTTCAACCTGCTCCACATCACCCATGGCTGCCAGCCAGGCGTCAGCCACTTGTTGCTCGCTGGGGCTGCCAATCAGGCTCATGTAAAAACCAGTACGGCAACCCATGGGGGAGATGTCGATGATCTCCACGTTGTCGCCGTTGAGGTGGTCACGCATAAAGCCGGCAAAGAGGTGCTCCAGGGTATGAATACCCTTTTCGGAGAGGATCTCTTGGTTGGGCAGGCAAAAGCGCAGATCAAAGACGGTGATGGTATCGCCACCGGGGGTTTTCATGGTTTTGGCCACCCGCACTGCCGGGGCTTTCATGCGGGTATGGTCGACGGTAAAGCTGTCGAGAAGAGGCATGGTGATGGTCCTATGTCAGGGGCTGTGAGGGCCATGTTAGCAGAACCGGCTTGGCTTGCGACACGGCCCTGGCGCTATCAGTGCTGGTGGCCACCCACGCCGTGGGCATGGCCGTGGGCCACTTCGTCGTCGCTGGCGTCGCGGATATCGAGAATTTCAATATCAAAGGTCAGGGTTTTACCGGCCAGGGGATGGTTGAGATCCACATCGGCCATAAAGCGGCCAGCCTTGACTACCAGCACCTGGCGCTGGCCCTGGTCGGTGTTGACCACCGCCACCATGCCGGGGGCCCATTTTTTGGCGCCTTGCAGGTGCTTGATGGGTACCCGCTGGGTCAGGCCATCACGGCGCTCGCCGTAGGCATCTTCCGGGGCCAGGGTCACGGTAAAGGTATCGCCCTTGGCTTTACCTTCCATGGCCTTTTCGAGGCCCGGGATCATATTGTCATGGCCGTGCAGGTAAGCCAGCGGCTCCTGGCCGTTGCTGTTCTCCAGCTCTTTGCCGGTCTCGTCTTTAAGCTGGTAGTGGAACTGCACTACCTTGTCGTCGGTGATTTGCATGGAAATATCCTTCGCCTGAAAGGCCGCCATAATAGCCGAGCTACAAAGTAGGGGGTAGCCTTGCGCGGGTTTTGCAGAGGCGAAGGGGGTTATAAGCCGAGCGCTGCTCGGCCCCCCGAAGCGGCTGCAGCCATGCGTAGGCCTGGCAGTCCGTATGAGGGAGGGCGAAAACAAAAAGCCCCGCGTTAGCGAGGCTTATTGTTTGATGGCGTCCCCACCAGGGCGCAGGGGGTACAAGCCGAGCGCTGCTCGGCCCCCCGAAGCGGCTGCAGCCATGCGTAGGCCTGGCAGTCCGTATGAGAGAGGGCGAAAACAAAAAGCCCCGCGTTAGCGAGGCTTGATGTTTGATGGCGTCCCCACCAGGGCGAAGGGGATACAAGCCGAGCGCTGCTCGGCCCCCCGCAGCGGCCGCAGCCATGCGTAGGCCTGGCAGTCCGTATGAGGGAGGGCGAAAACAAAAAGCCCCGCGTTAGCGAGGCTTGATGTTTGATGGCGTCCCCACCAGGGCGAAGGGGGTACAAGCCGAGCGCTGCTCGGCCCCCCCCANNGAGGGCGAAAACAAAAAGCCCCGCGTTAGCGAGGCTTGATGTTTGATGGCGTCCCCACCAGGGCGAAGGGGGTACAAGCCGAGCGCTGCTCGGCCCCCCCCGAAGCGGCCGCAGCCATGCGTAGGCCTGGCAGTCCGTATGAGGGAAGGCGAAAACAAAAAGCCCCGCGTTAGCGAGGCTTGATGTTTGATGGCGTCCCCACCAGGGCGAAGGGGGTACAAGCCGAGCGCTGCTCGGCCCCCCGCAGCGGCCGCAGCCATGCGTAGGCCTGGCAGTCCGTATGAGGGAGGGCGAAAACAAAAAGCCCCGCGTTAGCGAGGCTTATTGTTTGATGGCGTCCCCACCAGGGCGAAGGGGGTACAGGCCGAGCGCTGCTCGGCCCCCCGAAACGGCTGCAGCCATGCATAGGCCTGGCAGTCCGTATGAGGGAAGGCGAAAACAAAAAGCCCCGCGTTAGCGAGGCTTGATGTTTGATAGCGTCCCCACCAGGGCGAAGGGGATACAAGCCGAGCGCTGCTCGGCCCCCCGCAGCGGCCGCAGCCATGCGTAGGCCTGGCAGTCCGTATGAGGGAGGGCGAAAACAAAAAGCCCCGCGTTAGCGAGGCTTATTGTTTGATGGCGTCCCCACCAGGACTCGAACCTGGATCGCCCGCTTAGGAGGCGGGTGCTCTATCCTGTTGAGCTATGGGGACCCAAAAGGCCAGTCGATTATACCCAGATAGCCGGCGATGAAAAGGCGCCGGCTTTTATCTGCCCAAATCCTGCTCAATCAGGGGTTTTTACAACAAAATCACCGGCCTGCAGCGTGCTTGGAGTTTCTTTACTGGCCAGTAGGGTCTGGGTGGCCGACTGCCAGGCCACGCTGAGTTTTTGGCTGGATGGCACCAGCACCTGGCGCCGTTCGCCCTGGCTGGTGGTCAGGGTTCGTTTTTGCAGCACCGTGAAGTGGTCATCACTGTGGATGCCGCCTTGGCTGCCGGTATCAATCAGCACCCCCTCGTCGCTCACCGCCAAAACCGGCCACTGGCTAGTCTGGCAGGGCAGGGCGCTTTCCACGTCCAGCGCCCATTGCTGGAGCTGGCGCTGCAAGTGCTGGCCAAAGGGACTTAACCAAAAACTGGGCTCTTGGGTGTCAAGAAGGGTGCCGGTGGGCAGCACGCCGCTGGCAATGTAGCGGCGTTCAAACAGGCGTTTGCCGGAGAAGCTGTCGATAAGCCAGGTGTCTACGGCCATGGAAAGCTGATGGTGGTCGTCCTGCCAGGGCAGGTACCAGGGCGAGCTTTGCAGCTTGTCGGTGATGCGCAATAGCCTTCCCCCCACCAGATAACGGGCGCCTTGCTCCTCGGCAACTTGTTGCAGATCGTCGGTATTGCGGCCCTGGCTTTGGTCCAAGGTGGCGCCTATGCCTTGCACCGGCATCAGGGCGCCGTGGCGCTCGCGCAGCAACCTTGCCATCTCGGCGGCAATGCCTTGCCCCGGATCGCCTATCAGACCGGTAATGGCCTGGTCAGGGCTGGCCCAGCTGAGCCGGTGCAGGCTAACCGGCTGGGTGCCCTGGCATTGGTATTGGCCGTTGTCGTCCAGCTCTACCAGTAAGGTCAGGGCCAACTGGCCGTCTTGTTCTTTCTCGCGGTATTGCTGGATTTGCCGTACCGGATCGTCGCCCTCGGCCCCTGGGCGCACGCCGGCATAAAAGCGGGCTTGAGCCAGGGCGTCGTCTGTCGCCTGGGCTTTGGGGTCGTCGCTACTCAAGCTGGCATAGCCTGTCACCTGGTACCAGGCGGCCTCGGCGGGCAGTGTCAGCAAGGCGAAAAGCAGTATCGGCAGCTTCATGGGTGTCAAATTCCGGTGAACCTGGCAAGGTTTGTGCAAAAGCCGTTCCAAAAAGAAGGGTAAAGAATAGGGCTTACCTGCCGATACGCCAAACACTGGTCTTGAGGAATACAGCCATGTTGAGATCTGGCCTGTTGGCCTTGGTATTTTTCAGCGTGCTGGCGGGAGCTAAAACGCCGGCATCAGAGCAAGTGGCCCACGCGCCTCTTGATACCTTTGTCGGGCAGCTGACCGACAAGCTGGTGCAAAACGCCCGTTATGTGGATTACAAAACCCCCATGGTGGTGGCGACCCTGGTGGACAGTCACGCCCTTAGCAAAGGCACGGCGCTCGGCCAGGCCATGGCTGAGAGTTTTACCAGCCACCTGCACCAGGCGGGCTACACCCTGGTGGATTTGAAAAGCCAAGGTGCGGTGAACATCACCCAGAGCGGCGACTTTATCTTTAGCCGCGATGCCGACAAACTCCGGGCCAAACTGCCGGTGGATTTTGTGTTGGCCGGCACTTATGAGACCTCCCCTGAAGGGGTAAACGTCAATGTGCGAATTATCGGCATCAAGTCCAAACTGGTGGTGGCCAGCGCCGAAGGCTTTTTGCCGGCCAAGGCCCTGGGGGCCGACAGCGAATTGCAGCGCGCCGTGACCAGCCGTGACGGCTACCTTGAGCGCCGCGCCGCGCCTATTCAGGAGATGCAATGATGCGTATCACCAGCCTGTTACTGCTCAGCCTGCTACTGAGCGCCTGCGCCAGTGTGCACGGCCGTGACGCTGTAGTGCTCAAGGGCGTGGGTATCGCCATTATCAGCGAGCAGCCCGGCAGCACCGCTCATGAGCGGGAGCGCCAGGCCATGCAGGCATCCAAGCTGCAAGCCTACCAAGAGCTTGCCGAGCAGCTTTATGGCGTCAAGCTCTCCAGCTTTGCCGATCTCAAGCAAGGTAAGCTGGTGGAAGATTACAGCCAAGTGCGGGTGCAAGGGGTGGTGAAAGGCGCTGAGGTGCTGCGAAGCTACCAGCTTGACGGGCGTTATGTCACCGAGCTTCGGCTCGACACCGCCCGCCTTGCCCGCCTTGATGGGCAGGGCAGCGAGATACTCGCCACCACCATCGCCACTGGCCCCAAAGGGCCCAGACCAAGGGTTATCCGCGGTTATTGAAAAAGCCCGCTTCGGCGGGCTTTTTTAGGCCTGGATATCGCCCAGCAGGCGGGTGCGGGAATGGGTCACACCCTTGTTGTTGTAGGTGCGGTTGGAGCGGCCGAGGGCGCGTAGCAATAGCTCGCTTTGCTCAGTCTGGCGCTGCTGGAGCGACTCGATAATGCGGCCGTTAACGGCGTTGGCGTCGCTGCACTGGCGGGCCAGCCCTTTGAGGGCGCGCAGCGGAGTCAGCCAGTTGGGCTGGTCGCGGTCGGGGTGGCTGGCAATGCGCTGGTCGATATGTTGCAGGCGCATGGCCAGTTCTGCCTTATCGTCCGATACCCGAGCCAGAGTGTGGTGGTCCCGGCCCATCAGCAGGGATTTTTCTTCGGCCAACAGGGCGATCATGGCCTTGAGCTGTTTGTCCTGAAAAAGCAAAAGCGCATCCAGAGTCTCCTCGGGATGCGCTTGACCAGTTGCGTGGGTCATGGCGGTTGCCTTAATTTCCGAAGAGGGTGTCCTCGAAATCAAGCAATTTGTCTGCCAATTTGTCAGGGTCGACTTTGTACTGGCCCGCCGCAATGGCTTTTTTCAGGCTGTCCACTTTGTCCTTATCGAAGGGGGCTTCCGAGCTCATGTTCTTTTGCATCTTGTCCAGGCCTGCAGCCTGGGGAGTAATGGATACCGCGTCCTGAGCCAGTTTGGCTGTGGTTTGCGGCGCCGTGGTTTGCTGGCTCTGTGCCTGCTGGGCCTTGGTTTGCCCTTCTGCCTGCTTAAGCCGGGCAGATTGAATGTCGGCCGTCTGGCCCTGGTTGACCTTGTTGATTGCCATGGGTACCTCGCAACTGTCAATTTATTGACAACCCTACCTGTAAAACAGGGTCATCGCACCTTTATCGGCTAAAAGGCGGTTCACTTTAGCACGATTTTTAATAACTGACGCTGACTTGCCCCTGGGCGTCAACCCGGGCTTCAACCACCCTTCCAGAGCTCAGGTTACGGACCCTGATGGTATCGCCCAAAGTGCCGTCAGACAGCGCGGTGCCCATAGCCGTAATGCTAAGCGCCCCGGCGCCGGCACGCAGGGTGACTTTGTCGCCCCGGCACACAAGACACAGGTTATCGGCGGTGATGGGGGCGCCGGCCTGCACGCCGCGTTTCAGTTTGGCGCCGGTAATGACGCTTTTATCGGTAAAAATGCGGCCCTGCAGGCGATTTTGCGACTGCCATTCCTGGGCAAGGTCGCTGTCGTCCAGCACCAGGCCTGCCGGCAGGGCGCGGCTGGCCACCAGCATGGGCACCGTTATGGTGGTGTTGACCGACAGGTAGAATTGCCAGTGGGGATTTTCACAAAATAGTTTGACGGTGATGTTGGCATCCATACTTTGGTTGCCGGGCAGGCTGGCTTGAACGTCGGGGCAGTAAGGAAGGCGCAGGCGGCTGTCGGGATCGCTGGCTTCTATGGTGATGCGGCCATGGGCCGGCACCTTTACTGCCTCTTTTACTGCCGCTTGCGCTACGCTTTTTAGCTGATCCAGGGGCATTAGCCGGGGAGCAGTGTCGGCGCTGGCTGCCGATACCGAGACCAGGGTAAAGAAAGCCCCCAATAAGCCGATAAGGGCTTGGGATAAGGCGTGTTTCTTGGGTTTAGTCAATTTCACGTCAATAATCAGTCACATGATGCTGTGATAAGATGACAGGCAAGGACTGTGCCCATCTGCACAACAACGACAAGAGGTAAGGTATGGCGGGTATTCTCGATACGGTCAACCAACGAACCCAGATGGTGGGACAAAACCGCCTGGAACTGCTGATGTTCCGGCTGGGGGCAAAACAGCGTTTCGGTATCAACGTCTTCAAAGTGCGTGAAGTACTGCAATGCCCACCCTTGACAGCCTTGCCCAAGCGCAAATCCAGCATTCGCGGCGTGGCCCATATCCGTGGCCAAACGCTTTCCGTTATCGACCTTCGCCAGGCCATGGGCGGCCGGCCCACTGAAGATGTGACCAACTGCTTTATTATCATCACCGAGTACAACCGCTCGGTGCAGGGCTTTTTGGTGCACTCGGTGGACCGTATCGTTAACTGCAACTGGGAAGACATCCAGCCGCCGCCGAAAGGGGCCGGCCGTGCCAGCTACTTGACCGCCGTCACCGAGGTGGATGGCGAGATGGTCGAGATGTTGGACGTGGAAAAAATCCTTGATGAGATAAGCCCCACAAACGCTGTGGCCAGTGCCGATGCCTACCAGGGTACCGAGTCGCTGAAAAAAGACCGGGTACTGCTGATCGCCGATGACTCTTCGGTGGCTAGGGCGCAAATCAAAAGGGCGTTGGAGCCGTTGGGCATTCCTCTTGAGCTGGTTAAAGATGGCCGTCAGGGCCTGGATTATTTGCGGGATATGGCAGAACAGTGCCAGAAATCCATCACCGAGCAAGTGTGCTTGCTGATCTCCGATGTGGAAATGCCGGAGATGGACGGCTATACACTGACAGCAGAGATCCGAGCTAATCCTAAGCTTAAGGATTTGCAGGTAATTTTGCATACTTCCCTGTCTGGGGTATTCAACCAGGCCATGGTCCAGAAAGTGGGCGCCAACAAATTTATTGCCAAGTTCGATCCTGATGAGCTGGCCAATGCCGTTAAAGAAAGCCTGATGATTGAGGCGGGTTAGAGTGGATAAAGCGCTAAGCGAGCAGGATTACGGAACCTTTCGCCGATATCTCGAGACACAGTGCGGTATCGTGCTGGGAGATAACAAACAATATTTGGTTAAAAGCCGGTTGACGCCCCTGCTGGGACGTTATCGGCAGGGCAGCCTTGGAGAAATCATCCAAACCGTTATGTCAGGGCGTGACCGCGAACTGCAAGCGGCGGTAATTGATGCCATGACCACCAACGAAACCCTGTGGTTTCGCGACGGTTACCCCTTTGAACTGCTGACCGACAAACTCTTCCCCGAGCTGGGTAAGGGCGGCAAGACCGTCAAGATTTGGTCTGCCGCCTGTTCTTCAGGGCAAGAGCCTTATTCCATTGCTATCAAGTCGTTAGAGCATCAGGTGCGTAAGCCCGGCACCTTGCCGGGAGGCGTGCAAATTCTTGCCACCGATATCTCCCAGGCCATGCTCAGCCAGTGCCAGGTGGGAGAATATGACAGTCTGGCTCTGGGCCGAGGCATGAGTGATGAGCGCAAACGCCTGTATTTTGACGAAACCAGCGACGGTACTTGGAAAGTCAAAGCCAACGTCAAAAGGCTGGTGACTTTCCGGCATTTCAACCTGCTGTCGAGCTATGCCCTGCTGGGTAAATTTGACTTGGTGTTTTGCCGTAACGTGCTGATTTACTTCTCCCAGGAAAATAAACTTAAGATCCTCTCCGGTATCGCCAAGACCTTGAATCCCGGGGGCTACCTGTTCCTGGGGGCATCTGAGTCCATGCCTACCGCTGCCACCGAGTTCGAGATGGTGCGCTGCAACCCCGGTATTATTTACCGCCGCAAAGACAATATCTAACCTTCCTTGGCACGCTTCTTGCCTTCGTTATAAGCACTTAACGGAGGCAAGTTCATGGCAATCAGCTTCGATAACGCATTTGGTATTCACCCGGCAGCGATAAAAGTCCGCTCTGAGCGGGCAGAATTGCTGTCGAGCAACCTTGCCAATGCCGATACCCCTGGTTACAAGGCCCGGGATATCGACTTCAAGGCGGCCCTAGCCAATGCCGTATCCGGCCAGCAGCAGGGCATGTCATTGGAACGCACCAGCGACAAACACCTGGCGGCAAGTCTTGGCCTTGACCCGGCAGTGGGTTACCGCAACCCCAACCAGCCAGACACCGGCGACGGCAACACCGTTGATGCCCAGGTGGAACGCAGCCTCTTTATGCAAAACGCGCTGGAGTACCAAACTTCGGTGCAATTCCTTGGCGGCAAGATCAAAGGACTGATGTCCGCGATTAAAGGGGAGTAATGATGAGCCTTTATAGGATCTTCGATATCGCTGGCAGCGCCATGAGCGCCCAATCCGTTCGCCTCAATACCACGGCATCGAACCTGGCTAACGCCGATTCGATATCCAGTTCCGTCAACACCACCTACAAGTCGCGCCAGCCGGTCTTTGCCGCGGCCTTGGACGATGCCCAGGCCGATCAGCAAGGGGTTGGGGTCAAGGTACTTGGGGTGGTGGAGTCACAAAAACCGCTGGTCAAGGAATACAACCCTGACCATCCCATGGCAGACAAGGACGGCTTTATCTATAAGCCCAACGTCAACGTGGTGGAAGAAATGACCAACATGATCTCGGCGTCCCGTAGCTACCAAACCAACGTCCAGGTGGCCGACACCGCCAAGCAGATGCTGATGCGCACCCTGCAGCTCGGGCAGTAAGGGGAGTAACTCATGAGTAATGTGATCAACAACAACAACGTCGATCCGCTGGCTAACTCCCGCTGGAATACCGACGACACAGCCAGTTCCACCACTAACAATAACGGCAGTCTTAACCAAACGGATTTCCTGTCGCTGCTGACCAAACAGCTGGCCTATCAGGACCCGTTCAAGCCGGTGGACAACGATCAGATGATCTCCCAGATGGCATCTTTTGCCACGGTAAACGGCATCAACAGCATGTCTGATCAGGTCGGCAGCCTTAACGAGGTAATGACCTCCAGCCAGGCACTGCAGGCCTCCACGCTGGTGGGCCAAAAGGTGCTGGTGCCTACCGACACCGGTTACCTGCCATCGGGCGGCACCATGAGCGGCATGCTCACCTCCAGCGATCCGATGCAGGACGTGGTGGTACGTGTCGAAGACGAAAACGGCCAGCTGATTAAAACCATCAACATGGGCGATTTGCCAGCGGGCAACAGCCGTATTGAGTGGGATGGCACCAATAATGCAGGTACCCCGGCAGCAGCCGGTAACTACACCCTTAAGGCGCAGGCGCTGGTGGGCAACACCCGTACCGACTTGAGTGTGGCGGCGTACGCCAACGTTGAATCTGTCACCTTAGGATCGGCGTCCTCCGGTGGCGTAGTACTTAACCTGAAGGGCCTCGGGGGCATCAAATTGAGTGATGTCCTGGAAGTGGCCAAAACCTGATTTGAGAGGATAACGTTATGTCATTCAACATCTCGCTCAGTGGCCTGAACGCGGCCCAGAAAGACCTGGATGTCACCAGTAACAACATCTCCAACGCCAATACCTATGGCTTTAAGGAATCCCGCGCCGAGTTTGCGGACGTGTACGCCAGCTCCATTTTCTCCAACCCCCGTACCAAGGTGGGTGACGGTGCGGTGACCTCTACCGTAGCCCAGCAGTTCAATCAGGGCGCGATGCAGTTCACCAACAACACCTTCGACTTGGCGGTGAACGGCAATGGTTTTTTTGCCATGAGCAGCGATGTCAATTCAAACGACATGGTCTATACCCGTGCCGGTAACTTCAAACTCAACAAAGATAACTACGTGGTAGACAACCAGGGCAACTACCTGAAGGTGTTCCCGGTTAACCCCGATGGCACTTCCGCCTCGGCAGCGCTGTCCACCGCCAAATCCCTGCAGGTGCCTGACGCCGTGGGTACGCCGCTGGCCTCATCCAAGGTGGATATCGACCTTAACCTGCCGGCCGGTGACGACACCCATGATGTGACCGCCTTCGATCCTAGCGATTCCAACACTTACAACAATGCCACCTCGGTAACGGTGTACGACTCTCTGGGTCAGTCTCACACCATGACCACCTATTACGTGAAGCCTACCGGCTCCACCAATACCTGGAACGCCTTTGCCTTTGTTGACGGCCAGCCGGTCAACATCAACGGCAGTACCGGCCCGAGCTACACCGATGCTACCTCCGGTACCACCGTCAACGGTTATGTGATGAACTTCGACTCCACTGGTCAGCCGGGCACACCGCCTACCGTACCGGCTACCATCACCACCGATCCTTTGGGAGCGGTGCTCAGTAACGGCGCCGATGCCACCCAGACCCTGACCATCAATTACAAGGATCAAACCCAGTACGCTGACGCCTTTACCGTTAACTCCATCTCCCAAGACGGCCTCACCGTTGGTCGCCTGACCGGGGTAGAAGTGGGCGCAGACGGCCTGGTGCAAGCCTCTTACTCCAACGGCACCACCGAGCCGCTGGGCCGGGTAGCGCTGGTGCGCTTTGCCAACGAGCAGGGGCTTAGCCAAGTAGGTAACACCGATTGGAAGGCCAGCACCGCCTCCGGCGATCCCCTGGCTGGTGAAGCTGGTACCGGTACCTTCGGTAACATCCGCTCCGGCGCCTTGGAATCATCCAACGTGGATTTGACTCAGGAGCTGGTGGATCTCATCAGCGCCCAGCGTAACTTCCAGGCCAACAGCCGGGCCATCGACGTGGCCAACACCCTGCAGCAGAACATCCTGCAGATCCGCTAAGGCTAAAAGCACCGCGTTAAAAACCCGCCAATTGGCGGGTTTTTCTTTTTTGGCACTGCAATTGCATTCGGTTAAAGCATCGACACTTTGGTGACAGAGGACTGACAGATGGACCATCTGCTTTACCTGGCCATGAGCGGCGCCAACCAGGATATGCAATCCCTGACGGCCCGTGCCAACAACCTGGCAAACGCTAAAACCACGGGGTTTAAGGCCGATTTTGCCCAGGCGCGCGCCATGCAGGCTTTTGGTGAAGGTCTGCCCAGCCGGGTTTTCGCCATGAGCGAAAGACCGGGTCAACGTTTTGACGCGGGTCCTCTGCAGACCACCGGGCGTCCTCTGGACGTGGCGGTGGAAGGTGACGGCTGGTTGGCGGTGCAGGGCACCGACGGCACCGAGGGTTATACCCGGGCCGGCAACCTGCGCATCTCCGACACCGGCCTGTTGGAAAACGCCAAAGGCGGCTTGGTGCTGGGTGACGGCAATGCCCCCATTACTGTCCCGCTGCCCTACAGCAAGCTCGAGATTGGCGGTGACGGCACCGTTAGCGTGCTGCCCCAAGGGGCACCGGCCAATGCCATGGAAGTGGTGGGCCGCATCAAGCTGGTCAATCCCGATGTGAAAGATCTGACCAAAGGTGAAGACGGCCTGTTTCGCCAGAAAGATGGCAACCCGGCGCCGGCCGACGCCAACGTACGCATCATTCAGGGCGCCCTGGAAGGCTCAAACGTCAACCCCGTAGAGGAGATGACCGCCCTTATCGAGCTGCAACGGCAGTTCGAGGTGCAAATGAAGATGATGAAGACTGCTGAGGATATGGACTCGTCCCAGACCAACCTCATGCGTTTGAGCTAAGGAGTCACCCATGAATCCCGCATTGTGGATATCCAAAACCGGCCTTGATGCCCAGCAAACCGATATCTCGGTTATTTCCAACAACTTGGCCAACGCATCGACCGTCGGTTTCAAAAAGGGCCGCGCCGTTTTTGAAGACTTGCTGTACCAGAATGTGCATCAACCCGGCGCCCAGTCTTCTCAGAACACCGAGATGCCGTCCGGCCTGATGCTGGGTACCGGTGTCAAAGTGGCGGCTACCCAAAAGACCTTTACCCAAGGTAACCGCCTGACTACCGACAACAGCCTGGACATGATGATCGAGGGCAAGGGCTTTTTCGAGATCCTGATGCCCGACGGCACCATGTCCTACACCCGTAACGGCCAGTTTGCCTTGGACGATGCCGGTAACCTGGTGACATCCGGCTCCGGTTATGCGGTGCAGCCGGCCATCAACATTCCCCAGAACGCCCAGTCGATTTCAGTCAGCAACGACGGTCAGGTGTCGGTGAAGATCCCTGGCCAGGCTCAAGACCAAGTGGTGGGCCAGCTTAACGTCACCACCTTTGTTAACCCCCAGGGGCTTGAGCCTATCGGCCAAAACCTCTTTCAGGAAACCGGTTCCTCCGGCGCGCCCCAGCAGGGCGTTGCTGGCCTGGACGGCCTTGGCACCATTCAGCAGGGCGCGCTGGAAACCTCCAACGTCAACGTGACCGAGGAGCTGGTCAACCTTATCGAAACCCAGCGCGTCTACGAGATGAACTCCAAGGTGATTTCATCGGTGGACGAAATGATGGGTTACATCAACCAGCAGTTGTAAGGGGGCGTTATGCGTAGCCTGGCTGTATTGACACTGATGGTGCTGGGAGGCTGTGCCACATATGGGCCCAAGCCTATTCCCGATGACCCGGACTTTGCGCCTGTGCTGCCGGCTTTTGAAGAAAAGCCGTTGGTGGCTACCGGCTCGATGTATTACGACGCCGGTGCCCGTGACCTTTATGCCGACCGCAAAGCGGCGAGGGTAGGGGACATCATCACCGTGATGCTCGAAGAGAGCACCAGCGCCAAGAAATCCTCCACCACCGAGCTTAAGAAGAAAAGTGCGGTGGACTTACCGGCGCCAACCGTGATGGGGCGCCCGGTCACCATCAATGGCAATACTTTGGGCATTGGCATCAGCGGTAACAACGATTTTAAAGGCGAGTCCGACGCCGACCAGGCCAACCAGTTGAGCGGTGCTATCTCGGTGCATGTCATTCGGGTATTGCCCAACGGCACCTTGATGGTACGGGGCGAGAAATGGATCACCCTCAACAACGGCGATGAATACGTGCGTCTGACCGGTGTGGTACGCCAGGACGACATCACTGCCGACAACACCGTCTCCTCGACCCGTGTCGCCAATGCCCGCATCCAGTACTCCGGTACCGGCGCTTTCGCTGACGTGCAAAAGCAAGGCTGGCTGGCGCGGTTCTTTAACTCGCCGCTGTGGCCCTTCTGAGGACGCCAAGATGAAACGCTTTTGGTTTCTGGTGTTATTGCTGGCCTTTGGGGCCAAGGCTGAACGCATCAAAGACGTGGCCGATGTGGCCGGGGTGCGTGACAACCAATTGATTGGTTACGGCCTGGTAGTGGGTTTGCCGGGGACTGGCGAGCAGAGCCCCTTTACCGAGCAGTCCTTTGCCTCGATGCTGCGTAACTTTGGCATCCAGATGCCCACCGGCCGGCGACCCAACATCAAGAACGTGGCCGCGGTCGCTATCAGCGCCACCTTGCCGCCTTTTGCCAAACCCGGTCAGCAAATCGATATCACCGTGTCTTCGGTGGGCTCGGCCAAGAGCCTGCGTGGCGGAACTTTGCTGCAAACCTTCCTTAAAGGGGTGGACGGGCAAATTTATGCCCTGGCCCAAGGCAACCTGTTGGTCTCGGGGTTCAGCGCCGAAGGGGCCGATGGCTCCAAGATAGTGGGTAACACCCCCACTGCCGGCCGTATTCCCGGTGGCGCCATTGTCGAGCGGGAAGTGGCTTCGCCCTTTGGCCGCTCCGATTTCATCACTTTTAATCTGCATCGCTCCGATTTCACCACTGCCAAGCGCATGGAAGACACCATCAACAACCTGCTTGGCCCCGGTGTGGCGCGGGCGCTGGATGGCGCTTCGGTGCAGGTGCGCGCCCCTCGCGACGTAGACCAGCGGGTCAGTTTTTTGTCGACCCTTGAGAACCTGGAGTTCACCCCGGCCACCGAGGCGGCAAAAATCATCGTTAACTCCCGTACCGGCACCATTGTGGTGGGGGCAGGGGTACATTTGAAACCGGCAGCCATCACCCATGGCGGCCTGACCATCACCATCAGTGAAAACCCGCAGGTCTCCCAGCCCAATCCGCTGGGCCAGGGCCAAACCGTGGTGACCCCAAACTCCAATGTGCAGGTGAGCGAGCAGCAGGGCCGGATGTTCTATTTCGACCCAGGCGTGACCTTGCAAGATTTAGTACGGGCGGTAAACCAGGTGGGCGCGGCGCCTTCTGATGTGATGGCCATTTTGGAAGCGCTCAAGCAAGCCGGCGCCCTGTCTGGGGAGTTGATTGTCATATGAACGGGCCGCTTTTCACGGATCTGGCGGGGCTTGATGACCTGCGCCAAGGGGCACAAAAGCACGATAAAAAGGCATTGCTGGAAACGGCAAAGCAGTTTGAGTCGATTTTTGTCCGCCAGCTCCTGAAAAGCATGCGTGAAGCCAACGCGGTGTTTGAAAAAGACAGCCCGTTTAACTCCTCTTCCATGAAGTTCTACCAAGACATGCAGGACCAGCAGCTGGCCCTGGATATGTCATCCAAAGGTGGCCTTGGCTTGGCGGAGATCATCGCCGAGCAGTTGCAGCCCGACGGCAAGCACCTGATGCCTGCCTCAGCGCTGGGGGTTAACCGCCACTTTGCCGGTAGCGCAGATGAGAGCGCCAAATCCTTGGCGCTCCCGGCCAAGCCTGGCATCAAGCCAGCGGCAAGTGCGGTTGCCGATACTGCCGGCAGTGACGCGCCAGCAGCCAAAGCTGATAGCGAACAGCCACAAGCGGCGCCAACACCGGCCCCGGCACTGGACTTTGACAGCCCGCAAAGCTTTGTCGGCAGCCTCTTGCCCTATGCCCGGCAAGCGGCCTCCGCCCTTGGGGTCAGCCCACAGGTATTGGTGGCCCAGGCCGCCCTTGAGACCGGTTGGGGCCAAAAGATCCTCAAGGGCAAAGACGGCCAGAGCAGCCTGAACCTCTTTAACATCAAGGCCGGCGGCCAGTGGGATGGCGACAAGGTTACTGCCAGTACCCTCGAGTACGACGGTGGCAAGCCCAAGCGCGAAACGGCCCAGTTCCGCGCCTATCAAAACCCGGCCCAGAGCTTTAGCGACTACGTCAAGTTGCTCAAAGAATCGCCGCGTTATCAGGATGCCCTCAAGTGGGTTAAAGAACCGGCACGGTTCCTGCAAGAGCTTCAAGGCGCGGGCTACGCCACGGATCCGCAGTACGCCAAGAAGATCCTTCAGGTGCTTGACCATCCCGCTTTGAGTAAGGGTACGCCGTAATGTCTAACGATATGATGAGGATCGGGGTATCAGGGATCTATGCCAACCAGATCGCCCTGAATATCGCCGGCAACAACATTACCAACGTCAACACCGACGGCTATTCTCGTCAGCGGGTGGAATTTACCGCCGAGAAGCTGGGGGGCGTGGACCGGGTAACCGTGACCCGGCTGCTGGATCAGTTTGCCCAAACCCAACTGCGCAAAGACACCTCCAACCTGGGCTTTACCGAGTCTTATCTGGCCCAGGCTGACCAGACCGATAAGTTGCTGGGGGATGCCAGCACCGGCATCGGCAACAACATCAGTAGTTTATTCTCCAGCATCAACACCATGAACAACGAAGCCAGCTCCATTTCCAACCGGCAGCTAGCGCTCTCGCAATTTCAGAACATGTTGGCCTCTTATCAGCGCCAGTCCGAGCAGCTGAGCTCGCAGCAAGATGAAGTCAACAAGCAGATAACCTCCTACGCCGAGAAGGCCAACACCCTGATTGGCAACGTGTACAACCTCAACCAGCAGCTAGGGGCGGTGGGCGCCAGCCAAAACGACAGCCAGCGCTCCACCTTGCTGGACCAGCGTGACCAGTACATTCAGCAGCTTTCCGAGTTGATGGACGTGCAAGTGACCCCTGCTCAGGGCGATGCCGTTAACCTGACCATGGCCAATGGCCAGGCCTTGGTGCTGCCCGACAGCCGCGCCACCATCAGCGCTGTGCCGGGTGACCCGGAACCGCGGCGTCTGGAACTGTCGGTGAAACTTGGCACCCAGCCTTACGATATCGAAGCCAAAAAAGTGGGCGGCAAGCTCGGCGGCCTGGGCGCTTATCGTGAAGAGGTGCTGGAACCGGCGCAGCGCCAGCTAGGGCAGATGTCCCTGGCGATGATGGATGCCTTTAATAAGCAGAACAATAAGGGCCTGGATCTCGACGGCAAACTTGGCGGCGATATCTTCAGCCTGCCGGTTGCCACCGCCTACGGCGATGCCGATAACTCCTCGCAGCTGCATCAAGTGACTGGCACCGTGGTCGATGGTACCCAACTGACCGACCAGGACTATCGTATCGTCTTTACCTCGGCCACCGATTACGACGTACAGTCCTTGGACGAATCCGGCAAGGTCACTGGCACCTTGGCCAGCGGCACGGTGCCGGCCAGCACAACGGTCGATGGTTTGCAAATCGACCTAGTGCCCAACGGCGCTTTTGCTGCTGGCGATACCTTTACCTTAAGGCCCACCCGGGACGCTGCCGCCCAGATAACAATGGTGATGCAAAACCCTGAGTCGTTGGCGCTGGCTTCTCCCATCCGGGTAGACCAGGGTTCTTCAAACCTGGGCAGCGCTGCCGTCTCCAGCGTCGATGTCACCAATACCGACCCGGCCACCTCCGGCTTTAGCGCCACTCCGCCGCCGCTACTGGATACCACGGCGCCCGGGCGAGTAGTGTTCGTCAATGACAGTCAATACCAACTGTATGACCAGTCTGGCGCTGCCATTGGCGGCGTGACCGCCTTCGACCCCAATACTGCCATTCCGGCGCCACCTCTGGATTACGGCTTTTCCATCAAGCTCTCCGGCACACCGGCGGCCGGGGACGAATTTACCATCAGCCCCAATATCGACAGCACCGGGGTGATGACGGCCAAGTCGGATAACGGTAACGGCCTGAAACTGGCCAAGTTGCAAACCGACAACATTGTCCGGTTGAACCAATCCGGCGACTCCCCAGTGACTTACCAGAGTGTGTCCAATGCCTTTGCCGGCATGGTCAGCCAGGTGGGGGACCGCACCGGCACCATGAAAATTCAAAACCAGGCTGCCCAAGCCCTGCATGACGAAAGTCAGGGGCGGCTGCAGGCAGTGTCCGGGGTCAACCTGGACGAAGAAGCGGCCAACCTCATCCAGTTCCAGCAGGCCTACACGGCCACGGCCCGGATCCTCTCCACCGCACAGAGCGTCTTTGACAATCTGCTGCAAGCCATAGGGTAAGGTTATGCGCGTATCGACTCAGATGATTTTCCAGTCCGGGCTGACCAACATTCTGGGCAGCCAGGATTCATTGGTGAAGCTGCGTGACCAGGTCAGTACCCAGCAGCGCATCTTGCAGCCCTCTGACGACCCCACCGGCGCCGGTACCGTGTTGCGCCTGGACGAGCAGTTGGGGATCTCCGATCAGTTTCGCAATAACGGCAGCAATCTGAAGTCCAGGCTGGGCCTGGCCGAAAGTACGCTGTCGAGCATGACCGATACCCTGGGTACCACTCGCACCTTACTTATCCAGGCCAACAACGGCGCTAACAGTGATGAGGACCGCAAGGCTCTGGCCGATCAGCTGATCGGGCTGCGGGATCAGTTGCTCGATGCCATGAATACCCAGGATGCCAACGGCGATTACATCTTCTCGGGCAACGAAGGCGGCACCGCGCCTTATCAGATAGTCAATGGCCGCTATGAATACCAAGGCGACCAAGGCAAACAGATGATCCAGGTGGCATCCGAGGTCAAACTCAATGCCAACTTCCCTGGTTTTGAGTTGTTTGACAATCTGTCGCCGGTGTTCTCCGCCACCGGCGCCATGACGGCTGGCGGCGGCACCGTGACCACCGATATTGCCGATGAAGGCCAGTTTGAGTCTTTTTATCGGGGCAATTACGACCCTAACACCCCGGCCGGCAATACTTTCAGTTTCACTACCGCGGCCGGTGCCCCTGATACCTACCAAGTAACTGACAGCGGCGGCAATGTGCTGGCCAGCGGCAATTATGTGCCGGGCGAGCCTATTAACTTCAACGGCCTTAACGTCACCCTGGATGGCGCCGCCGGTGCCAGCGCCGATGTGACCCTCGATCCGCCTAAGCGCGACAACATTTTGAACGTGCTGACCGACTACGCCGGACTTTTGACGGATCCCACCCGCACCACTGATCAGCGGCAAGCGGATGCCCAGTATGCGCAAAACATTGCCGTTCAGACCTACAACAGCGTAGTGGGCGGGCAGGCGCAGATAGGGGGACGGGTCAATGTGATTGAGAACCTGGATAACAGCTCCCAGGCCTCCGACATCATCATCAAATCCAACCGCGCTGATATTGCAGAAGTGGATATCGGTGAGGCGGTATCGAAGCTCGCTCAACAACAAACCATCATGCAGGCCGCGTATTCCGGGTTCCAAATGGTGAATTCGCTGACTTTGTTCAACTACGTGAAGTAGTTGGCACGTCTATTGCTTTAACAAAAGGGTGGCGCAGTTTCGTTGCGCTGAACAGATTCTTCAATCTCGAAGGAGAGGATCATGGCACTTTATGTGAACACCAACGTGGCCTCACTGAACTCGCAACGAGTCATGTCACGTTCTACCGATGAGCTGCAAACCAGCTACGAGCGTTTGTCTTCTGGCCTGCGTATCAACAGCGCCAAAGACGATGCTGCCGGTCTGCAGATCTCTAGCCGCTTGACGGCGCAGATAAACGGTCTTAACCAAGCAGCCCGAAATGCTAACGACGGTATTTCTCTTGCCCAGACCGCAGAAGGTGCGTTGGATGAATACACCAACATCGTTCAGCGTATGCGTACCCTAGCGGTGCAGGCGTCCAACGGGTCCAACAGTACTGCCGACAGTACTGCACTGAGCCAGGAATACGGTCAGCTCTCTGACGAATTGGACCGTATTTCCGCGCAAACTCAGTTTGCTGGCGTAAACCTGCTGGACGGCAGCTACTCTGCCAACTTCCAGATTGGTGCCAACGTTTCGCAAACCATCAGCATCGCCATTACTCAGAGCTTTGGCCATACCGGTGTTGGCCTGGGTACGACCATCGCCACCTTTGATGCTGCCCAAAGCCAAATCGCGGCTCTGGACTGTGCTCTGAACATTGTGAACACCACCCGTGCCAACCTGGGTGCTACCCAGAACCGTTTCAGCTCGGTTATCCGTTCACAACAGAACACCGCACAGAACCTGACAGCGTCCCGGTCTCGTATTCAGGATGCCGACTACGCTGCTGAAACAGCGACCTTGGCCCGTAACACCGTGCTGCAGCAGGCTGCCAGTTCCATGCTGAGCCAGGCCAACCAACAGCCGCAGATCGCTTTGTCCTTGCTGCAAAACTAATTTTTGCCTTATTAGCTGGACAGTAAATTGCCGTAAAAACCGCCGTTTAGGCGGTTTTTCTATTTTCTTCTTTTTTTATAACTAAAAGTTCTAAAAGTTTTTTTCAGGCAGGGCGATACAGGAGGTGAACGAAATGTGTGGCGAGAGGTGAGCCAGGGCGTATGCCAAGTCACCACGCCTGACTCGAATTAACAGGAGACTTTATCATGGCTCTGTACGTCAACAGCAACATCTCTTCTCTGAACTCTCAGCGTGTACTGTCCAGGTCTACTGAAGAACTGGGTACTAGCTATGAGCGCCTCTCATCCGGTCTGCGCATCAACAGTGCAAAAGACGACGCCGCCGGTCTGCAGATCTCCAACCGTCTGACCGCTCAGATCAACGGTCTGAACCAAGGCGTTCGTAACGCCAACGACGGTATCTCCCTGGCTCAAACCGCTGAAGGTGCCTTGGACGAATACACCAACCTGCTGCAGCGTATGCGTACCCTGTCTGTTCAGGCCTCCAACGGTTCTAACAGCACTGCTGACAGTACCGCACTGAGCCAGGAATATGGCCAGCTGGCTACCGAACTGGACCGTATTTCCAACCAGACTCAGTTTGCCGGTGTTAACCTGCTGGACGGTAGCTACTCAGCCAGCTTCCAGATCGGTGCCAACGTTTCGCAAACCATCAGTATCGCCATCACCCAAAGCTTCGGCCACTCCGGTGTTGGCCTGGGCACCGCCATTGCAAGCTTTGACGCTGCTCAGAGCCAAATCGCGGCTCTGGATTGCGCTCTGAACATTGTGAACACCACCCGTGCCAACCTGGGTGCTACCCAGAACCGTTTCAGCTCGGTTATCCGTTCACAACAGAACACTTCTCAGAACTTGTCTGCTTCCCGGTCTCGTATCCAGGATGCTGACTACGCCGCTGAAACTGCCACTCTGGCTCGTAACAGCGTACTGCAACAGGCTGCCAGCTCCATGCTGAGCCAAGCCAACCAGCAGCCGCAAATCGCACTGTCGCTGTTGCAATAAGGTTGATAGGATGGTGCCTATTTAGGCACCATCCATTTTCAGCTCGATATAACGGGAGAATGGGCAATGAGTGACGTATCTACTATGCTCTCAAACAGCCTTGGCGATACCGCTTCCGGTTCTCTTCCTGCCATTTCCAGCAAAACTTCTGCGACTCCCAGCTTCGATACGCCTGTAACGCAGCCTGTTTCTGGCAAAGAAGATACGCCTGCGGATACAAGGCAAAGTTTGTCCGATGCTGTGCAAGTCCTTGCCGAGTTCGTTAATCTGCGGGGCCACAACCTCAACTTTTCTACAGATGAATCCAGCGGCCGCACTGTTGTCAAAGTGCTTGATGCACAGACGGGGGACGTTATTCGGCAAATTCCTTCTGAAGAAGTGCTGAAAACGGCAGACAGAGTTCGTCAATTGCGAGAAGAGCTGGGAGCTAAAATCGGCATATTTCTTGATAGTAACGTCTGATCACGTTCAGACAGAGGAGACATAGTCATGGCTGGTGTAACGAATGCGGGTATAGGTTCAGGCCTTCAACTCGAAGATCTCATCAGCGTCTATGTCAACGCTGAGAAGGCGCCTAAAGAGGCGATCCTTAATCAGAAAGAAGAAACCACTAATTCCCAGCTTTCCGGTATCGGACAGCTGAAATCTGCGTTGTCGACCTTTCAGGATATCGTCAAAAAACTGACCGATCCTAAGGCGTTTGACCAAAACACCGTTGCTATCACCGGCCCCAACACCGACGCTTTCTCTGTTGAAACCAACAATGCCAGTAAAGGTAACTTCCAAGTAGAAGTGCAACAGTTGGCCAAAGGGACTCGGTTGTCGTCGGCTGCGATTGCCGGTGGCTCAAGCACCACCTTTGGTGCCGGTAAGCTGACATTCAATGTTGGTGATAAGTCTCTTGATATCACAGTTGACGACGGTGACACCCTGTCGGTCATTCGTCAGAAAATAAATGACGCTGGTGGTGATTTGGGGGTTAGCGCCAACATCATCAACGGTGATGACGGTGCCCGGCTGACCCTGACCTCCAATACAACAGGAAGTGCCAATAATCTGACGGTTACCTCAACCGGTGACGCATCATTGTCAGCACTCTCTACGGGATTGTCTGTTACTCAGGCAGCGCAAGATGCGGTAATAACCGTTGATGGCACCACCATCAGTAGCGATACCAACACCTTTAAGGATGCTATCGCTGGGGTTACCTTGACCGCCAAAGCAGTAACAACCGGGGCAAATACCTTGGATGTCAGCCGTGATACCGATGGTATCAAGAGCATGATCAAGGATTTTGTTGACGGCTATAACGCACTCAAAGCCTCCCTCGATACGTTAGGGGCGCCGGGCAGCGGTGGTGACGGCGATGATTCTGTGGCTGGGGGCGCCCTGGCATTTGACCCGTTGGTACGGTCTATCAAAAACCAGACGCAAAACGCCTTGACCGGCTCTATAGAAGCTCTTTCTGGAGGGATGGATAGTCTTTACAAGGTGGGGATCACCTTCGACAACAGCGGTAAAATGGAGATCCTCTCCTATGGTATCGGCAATGGCCCCAGCGGTGAAGACCGCCTTACCGACGCCATCAACAACAACGCTGCACAACTTGGCGAGCTTTTTGCTAGGAATAACCCGACAGGAAATGACTCCAAGGATAAGGGATTTGCCGTAAAACTCGATGAGATCCTAACCTCTTATACTGAGCCGAAAGGAGCTATCGCAGAAAGGCAAGGGTCCCTGAATGATACACTCAAGTCTATTTCTCAGCAGAGAGATGACCTGACGTTGCGACTGTCCAATTATGAGGCAACCATGCGAGCTCAGTTCGATGCCTTGGACCAAATCGTCGCACAGTATCAGTCGACAGGGGATTACCTGACGAGTGCTCTGGCTTCCTTGCCCTCAGTCAAAAGCAAGGACTAAATAGCCGGAGGCGTTACTGACCAGAAAAGGGCCTAAGTTATGCGAATGAACATCAAGCAGTATCAAGGTGCAGACAAAAACGCAAGGCTACTGAATGCCGATCCGCACCAGGTCATTCTGATGTTGATGGATGGCGTGCTGGAAAAGATTGCCGTAGCCAAAGGCTGTGTTGAACGCCAGGATATTCAAGGTAAATCGCAGGCTATCAACAGTGCGGTGTCACTGATAAGTGGTCTGCAAGGGGTGCTGGATTTTGACAGTGAGCCTGAGGTTTCCCAAAACTTTGCTAGTTTTTATGACGTGATGATCCGCAAGCTACTGGAAGTCAGCGCCTCCCGTGAACCTTCCGCATTTGATGAACTACACGAACTCTTCTCCCCTCTGAGAAATGCTTGGCGAGACATGCCGCAAGAGCACAAAGACCAAGGCATGGAAAAACTCCGCCAAAAAGCGCCGGCTTAAATGGCTTCTTTTGAAGAGCTGCTGGTCGACTTGGAAGCGTTGCAAACTTCACTTGCAAGCAGCTTCCAAGACCAGCAGTGGCAGCTTCATTCCCAGCAATTATCACAACGACAACCTCTTCTGAACGCGTTGCATCAAGCGGCGTTGCAAGAAGAAAAGTTCGCTGAATTTCGCGTTGTCGCCGAGAAGGTGGCATCCTCTGATCGCGCTTTCCAAAAAGATGCCAAAACACAGCTTCAAACCGTAGAATCGAATATGCTGAAGCAAAAAAAAAGTGCCAAGGCTATAAAGAACTACATGAGTAACGCGGCTCAAAACTAAAGGTAAACCAGAATATGTCTGACACATTGCCACTGATTGAAGAAACCATCCGGGATCTAGAGGAGAAAATTGATGTTCTCCAAGGCATTGTTGACAGGCAAAAGCAGCGCTCTAGCGGATATCAGGAGTTGTCCGACAGCTTTACTCTGATTGGCTTTGACGATAATTATCTCGTGGGCCACTACCATCAAAATATGGCGGCTTTGGAGAAATATTTCCCTGATGTACACAAGGCAATGCTGGAATATAAGCCTGTTCGTTATCACATCGATGTCGTCGACAACCTACCCAATATCCGAGATAAAGAAACGGGTGCACTGGTTTACACTCAACCAGCATTTACCACATCGCTTTGTCAGTACGAAGAATTTTGCCTGGCACCAAAGATGTCTCACTCGCGGATCCAATATACCCATGAAAACCCCATGGGATTTATGCATGTGGACTATTTGAACCAGCTGGTAACCGCATCGGATAAATTCGTAGAAGAAAGCGTTGGTGGCGAGCGTTTACCTAAAGACGTGGGCATGATGCTGGTGTTTGGTATGGGTCTTGGCTTTCATGTCGAGCTGCTTGCCATCAACCACAACATTCACCACCTTTATATCATTGAGCCAGACTTGGACATTTTTTATGCCAGTCTTTTTACTACTGCCTGGTTTCATGTTTTACCTCTTATAGATGAACGAGGCGGTACTCTGCAGCTAAGCTTGGGTGTCGAGGCGGAAGAGTTTTTTGAAGCTCACATGAGCGACAGCTCTATTCGTGGTCGCTATAACATCATCTCTACTTATGGCTTTGTACACTATCAAACCAAAGCCATCGCGGAGCTTCTGGAACATTATAAAAATCGCTATTACGAGCTCAGCATGGGCTGGGGATTTTATGATGATGCAGTAATGTCGATTGCCCACCAAGGGCGCAATATTCATAACGATGTACCTTTCGTTAAAATTGCTGGCAAGACCGCACATCCGCTGAAGAACGTTCCGGTGTTTATTTGTGGCAATGGCCCGTCTTTGGATCGCCATGCCGAGTTTTTGCGGCAAAACCAAGACAAAGGCATTGTGATTTCCTGCGGCACTGCGCTGCGGGCATTGAAAAAGCATGGTATTACGCCGGACTTTCATTGTGAGCAGGAGCGGACCTATCCTATCGCCGGTTTGCTAGACGACATTAAAGATCCTGAGTTTTTGCGAGACCGGGTGCTGCTGGCTCCGGGAACGGTACACCCTGAGGTCTTTAAAAAGTTTGCCAAGGCCTTTATGGCTCCCAAGCATGGTGAACCTGCGACCGATGCCCTGGAAAGCATTCCTGGGTTTAGCGACGAGTTTGAATCGGCACTACACATCAACCCGACCGTTGCCAATACTGCTGTGTTCATGTCCCATGCCCTTGGCTTTCGAACCCTCTACCTTTTCGGTGTCGACCTGGGCCACCAACGGGATGGTAATCACCACTCGGTGCACAGTGTCTACTACAAGGCCGATGGCGCAGACCGCGGTATTTATCGGGAAACTGACGACTATGTTGTACCCGGTAACTTTGGCGGCGAGGTGGTGACCAATGCCTTTTTCAACCTCTCCCGCATTTGTATCGAGCGGTTGCTTCGTCGCCGCCCCGAATTGATGTGTTTCAACCTGGGTGAAGGGGCACTTATTCGAGGTGCCATTCCCTGCAATCAAGAAGATGTATTGCTGGCCAGTGGGATGGACAAGGCGGATGTCATGGAGATGGCTACCCATTTTAATGTGGACAGCCAAGGTGCCAGCCGGTTTGAAGCACCCTACTGGGATTGTCTGGCGCCGCCCAAGGTGGACGCGCTCAGTGAAGCGCTGCTTGATATTCTGCAACCGGATGTGGATAGCCGCCGGGCCGGTTCTTTACAGATGGAAGAAGTGATGGAGCGCCTGCGTGATGAGAGCCGGGCCGGTCGCCCTTACCTGAATTCCCTGTTTGAAGGCAGCATGCTCTACTACCACGCTGTTCTGGTACGCGTGCTTTATGCTCCCACCGATGACACCCGTTGTGTAGCGGCTTATAACGAGCTGAAGCAGATTTACTTAGACTTTCTGCGGGCTGTTCCGGCGCATTATCGCATGCACTACCAGCGCCCCAACAGTTTGTCGCTGCAAGAAGGCTATAACGACTGGATTGTGACCGAAGAAGGTGAGGGCGCCTGATGACTAACGTCTTTGAAAACCAGTACCAGGCCAGAGGACTGCAGTCTCAGCGCCGTTACCCGAACGACGCTCTTATCGGTTTTCTGGCCGGGCATTACTTTGGCTTGCCGTTGAGCGAGAGGCGCCAGATAAAAGTGCTTGAACTGGGGTGTGGCTCTGGGGCAAATCTTTGGATGATTGCCCGAGAAGGTTTTGATGCCCACGGCTTGGACTACGCGCCTTCCGGTTTGACCTTGTGTCAGCAGGTATTAGACGACTGGGGCGTGAGTGCCGAGCTCAAGCAGGGAGATATGACGGCGCTACCTTATGAAAATGCCGACTTTGATGCCATTGTCGACGTAGTCTCTATGCAGCACCTGACTCTCGAGCAGCACCGTAAGGCTCTTGCCGAGGTACAGCGTTGCCTTAAACCCGGTGGCCAGTTCTTTTCCTTTCACTTAGGACAAGGCTCCAGCGCCTTTGCTGCTGATGCGCCACGTCTTGACGAAGTGACGCTTGCCGACATTCCAGCCGGTTATCCGCTGGCAGGGAATGGCCAAACAGCATTTTTGAGTGCAAATGGCTTCAAGAACCTTGCCTGTGATGCCGGTTTAGCAGACGTGACGGTAGATACTCTGGTACGCAGTTACGGTCAGCAGGCTCAGCATGTTGAATACCTGGTGTTGACCGCCGCCAAGGGTTAACCAGGCTGTCTGCTGGTAAGGATTTCTCGTGGAACTGATGCCTCTGACGGATGCCCATTGGCCGGCGCTTAGCCGCTTGCCCAATTGCTCGGCACTGTGGTCTCCCTGCCATCGTGAATATTACCGCCAATACTTCCAGCGGCCTTTTGTTGACCATAGCTTGGCTGTTGTTCACCAAGGTGAACTGGCCGGGGTTCTGCTGGCCACGCTTGACGATAGGCAACTTGGATTTTTTGGCGGCCCGGCTCGGCTACTGATTGCCCCTGGGCTTGCCGAGGCGCGCAAGTTGGAGGCTGAGCGACTTCTAACCAAGGCTTTTTCCGCAGAGTTTATGGATAAGGCCAGCGTGCTTTCCTATCAGTTCCCGGCCAAGGTCCCTGACGGCATTGCCACTGCTTTGTTGGATGCCGGCGCTACGACTGCCGTGCATTTTGAGCAGGAAATTGCCCTTGGCGATGATGACGTGCTGTGGAGCGGTGTGCGAAAGAGTTACCGCCAAGGAGTACGTTGGGGGCAGCAAAATCTTGAACTGCGTTTAGTAGACGCTACCAACCTTGATGTTAGCGACATGGAGCGGTTTCGGTTATTCCATGAGCGGGTGGCCGGGCGTGCTACCCGCTCATTGTCGTCTTGGCAGGCCCAGCAGAAGCTTATCGCCGACAACGAAGCATTTGCAGTATTTGCCTCCCTTGATGGGCAACTTGTTGCAGCGTCGCTTTTTCTCTGTGGTGCCAGCCGTGCCTATTATGGCGTCGGTGTTTACGACAGGGATCGCTTCAACCTGCCCATCTCTCACTACCCACTCTACGCTGGCTTGCAGCGGGCTCGTGAGCGTGGTTGTACCGTCATGGACATGGGCCCTATCGCCTTTGCCGGTGATGGTGACCCTAAATTGGCGCAAATCGGGCTTTTTAAACGCGGCTTCGGTGGCGACTTACAGCCCTGGCTGTGCCTCAGCCTGGCTCGATAAGCCTGACCTAGGTCTTCAAAGGTGGTACCTTTGCCGTTGCTTTATAGGGCTAAGGAATCAGCAAGCGCCTTGAGGCCTATTCCTGAGTTCTTCAATGACCGGTGGACCCATGAGTGAATTTCTTGACGCCAACCTGTTGGTGATCACGCAGCGCTGGCCCGAGCTGATGGCTAGTCTAAATCAAGTTTCTTCCATTCCTCTGGATGCGGCGCAACTGGTAGAAGGCCTTGATAGTACGTTGATGGTAAACGGTGTGCAGTTGACCAGCCGTCACGCTCGCATCACCGAGGCAAAGACTCAAGCAGCCAGCCTGCCCGAGACGGCCGCTACCGTGCATCTATATGGCACAGCCCTTGGTGATATTCAGCAGGTGCTGCTGGCACGCAGTAACCTGCAGCAGTTGCAAGTGCACATCCTCAACGAAGCCATATTCCTCTTGGTATTGCAGCTGCTGGACCAACGGCACTGGTTGAGTGATCCCAGAGTTTCTCTGCAGTTGGCAGCTAACAGCCCAGATATCCAACTGCCGTTTCTGGTCAGTCCCGCCGAGTTGGTGTTGGTTAGTGACACCAACGCCAAGATCCGTGACAGGTTGGTAAGCGAGCTGGATTTGCCCTTCAATAACCGGCGTTTTCTGACCGATGCGCCCGAGCGGTTGGCTCGCATCGAGGCTAACCGCCACTTTTTTGCCAAAGACCTGGATGTTCGCCAGCTGTTTGGCATAGCGAAAACACCAGAGGTTTGGGTGGTTGCCACAGGCCCCTCTCTTGAGCAGCATTACGCCTATATCCGTGAGCGACGTAAGCAGGCCAATGCGCCGCTGCTTATCGCCGTGGATACCGCACTTAAGCCCTTGCTGGATAACGGTATTCGCCCTGACGTTGTAGTAACCCTCGACTTTGGCATCATCGAACAGGAGCTACCTTGCAGCCAAAGCGGCGGCATCGGCCTAGTGTATTTTCCTACCACCAACGGCGATGTTCTGGCGGCATGGCAGGGGCCTCGTTACCTGGCATTGACCACCAGCCCCTTCTTTGACCGGCTTCGCCAGCAACTGGATAGGGGCCTACTTAACAACGCCGGCTCAGTTATCCACCCGGCGCTTGACTTGGCTGTTCAGGCTGGTGGGCAACAGGTAGTGATGTTTGGCGCCGACTTTGCGTTCCCGGGCGATCGCACCCACGCCGGGTGGGAGAACGGCGAACTTGGGCTGGCACCGGGGCAAAGCGTGGAGTGGACTCTCGACGGCTATGGCCAGCGGGTCAAGACGCTTCGCAACTTTCGCAGTTACCTGTGCGGGGTGGAACGCTTTATTGCCAGGCACCCTCATGTCACCTTCTATAACAGCTCAAAAGCCGGTGCTTTAATACAGGGCGCCGCCTTTCATCCCGATTTGGTGACCTTATGAAGACTCTTGCCCAATGCCAGCAGCAATGCCTGGCCCTGGCCCGCTTGTTTCGTTTAGGTATGAATACCGAAGCGGCCCTTGAGATGGTACCGCTGCTTGAGCAGATAACCGCTCAGCTTACGGCTGGAGGTAAGCCCCAGCCAGAGCTGTTGCAAGTCCTTGGGATGATGCTGGGCTGCCAGGAACGCCAGGATTGGCTAGGGCTCGCCGACTATCTGGAGTTCGAGCTTCAGGAACTGATAAGTGCTCCAGTATGAAAGAACCGGCGAGAATGCCGGTTCTGTCTTTTCACACCAGCAGCTCCCAGGCAACGGCAGTACCGGCGGTAATGGGTTTGGCGGTGCGCCTGCCGATAACGGCATCCTGATGTTTAGGAGCAAGGCCGAACCCCGGGCGGATCCGGCGAATATGTTGCGGCGCTATCACAGTGCCTGCCGGCAGATCGGCAACAAAGTAGAGGGAGCGACGAAAACGCAGGTTGGCCTTCTCACCTTCACTGCGCTGGTCTTCGCCATTGCCAAGGGCCTCCCAGGCGCCAAGACAATCCCTGGCAAGCCCAGCTAGCTCATCCGGTTCTAACGAAAAGGCCGCATCCGGGCTGTCGTCATTGCGGCTGAGGATAAAGTGCTTTTCGACAATGCTGGCACCCAAGGCTACGGCGCTGCTGGCAGCCAATGTACCCAGGGTATGGTCCGATAATCCCACTACCGCCTTGAAGCGCTCGGCCAAGGTCAGCATGCGTTTAAGGTTGGCATCTTTGAGTGGTGTCGGGTAAGCGCTGATGCAATGGAGCAGAGCGATATCCCGGGCTCCATTATCCCGCGCACAAGCCAGAGTCTCGGCAATTTCCTCAAAATTGCTCATACCAGTGGAGATGATAAGAGGCTTTCCGGTGCTAGCCATTTTGGCCACCAGTGGCAGATCGGTGGCTTCGAATGACGCCACCTTGTAGGCCGGCGCGTCCAGCGATTCGAGAAAATCTACCGCCGTTTCATCAAAGGGCGAGGAGAATACCGCCAGGCCTTTTTCTCTTGCCCGTTCAAACAGCGCCTGGTGCCAATTCCAAGGGGTGTGCGCCTTGTCGTACAACTGGTAAAGGTTGTAACCATCCCACAATCCGCCCTCAATCCGAAAGTCGGGTAAGTTTAGGTTCAACGTCATGGTGTCTGCGGTGTAGGTTTGCAGTTTGATGGCCTGCACTCCCGCCGCAGCTGCTGCATCGACATGGGCTAGCGCCTTTTCCAGTGAGCCGCTGTGGTTGGCCGACAACTCGGCAATGATGAAGGGCGGCGCACCGGCCCCGATGGGGAACTTGTCGATAAAAAAGCCGTGGCTCATAAAACGACCTCATATTGGCGTGGCCCGGTCTGGCCGAACCCCGCTTTAGCAAATAAGGATTGGGAGGCGCGGTTATCTGGGTGGATCTCCGCTGTTAGCCTGCCGACCACTTGCATACGTTGCAATTGTATCAAGGCTTGCAGCCCCAGGCCTTTACCGCGAGCCTGTTGGCTAAGAAGGATGGAGACTTCTCCTTGCCCCTCATGTTGTTTATCCAAACGCAGCATGCCAAGGGCCTCACCGTTCAGCTCAATAGCCCAAAGCAGGCAGTTGTCGTTAGCAAGGGCGCTGGCAAACCAGCGTTGATGGTCCGCCCAGTCAGGCGTCTCTGGATTACGCGAATAAGTGCGCGCACCAGGCTCGTTTTGCCAGGCAAAAAGAGCCTCGCAGTGTTCGGTGGTCATAGCTCTAAGCGTCACTATCGTGCTTGATAAGGACTCGAGGGCGCGGATAATTCGTTCAGCGCCTTTGCCATCACAAAGGGCTTGTGCGCGCAGGCTCATCTGCTGGCAAAGCGCCTTGTCCTGCCAAACCCTTGTTAGCGTTTGTACAAACATATTTTCGTCAAAGCGGGGCAGGGTTATAGCGGCTCCGGCGGCCGCCAGGCTTTGGGCGTTATGCTGCTGATTACTTGCCAGCACCAGCTGCAGACTGGGCAGCGCGCAGGCGCAGCGTTCCCATGCACTGGTGCCTGGCGCACCAATGGCGAGCCGGGCTAGGCGCATTTGCTCCCCCATGGTGTTGCAATCTATCGCCAGGGTTAACCAGGGAAGCTGCTTGGCGCGCGCTGTTAAGTCGCGAAGATGTGGTGCCTTGCTGCTGATAGCCAACGTCACCTCAAAACCCAGTGTGGGTTGTAGCTTTGCCAACCAGGTCAGTAGCCGGCTGTTGTCGTTCTCGCTATCCATACCCCCTAGGCTCAGTAGCAACTTGTTGCTAGGAGCATGTTGTACCTTTGATGGGTAAAACTCCGGCCTTAATGGCGCAAAGTCCGGGCCGGTCAGGGCACAATTCCATACGGGAAGTGGGTAGTCGGCCTGAGTCCGGCCAGGGCCGCTGTCGATGAGTAAATCTGCAAGGTGCGCCCGGCCGGGCAGGTCGTCAATCACGGCAAGTTTCAGGGCCGGACGGCTTTTCAGTACCTGCCGCTCCCAGGCGGCATCCAACTGGTAATGGTCGACCAGCAGCAGTGCGGCGTCACTGTCTAGCGCACTTAAGGTCTCTGCTGCATCTTGTTGCGGGCTGACGGTCAGCCAACTGCCATCGTCTTCGTTACTTGCTTCTAGCCAGGTGACTGGCCAGTCTGCCAGCCAAGTGCTGGCAGCGCCAGGCAGTGCCCTGCAGATAAACTGCACCTGTCCTGGCCAAGCTTTGGCCAGGGTCAGGCAGCGGCTGAGATGGCCAAGGCCAATACGCTGGCTGCTGTCGACCCTAAACACCAGTTTCATCAACGGACCTTGAATACCGGTTCCAGGAATTTGCCGCGAAAATGCTTTGCCATAGAGCCCTCGGCTTCTACTTCGGCCAGCAGCGGCAGCACGTTAGCGTAGCAGGCGATTAGCGCGTCGATATCGGCCTCACTATGGCTGAGATTGAGGTTGTGAGACCCAAGGCTTAAAAAGCCCTGTTCGATAAGTTCTTGCATCAGAAGGCTTTTCAGCTCAAGCACCGAGTAACGGCTAGGGGTGATGTTTAAGAAGGACCAGCTAGGGTGCCCCGACACGTTAAAAAGGTGGCCAAGACCATGGCTGGCGATAAGGTTTTGCAGCCCGTCAATCAATCTGTTGCCAAGTTCAGCCAGGCGCTCCGGGCCCTTGCGGCGGCGAAGTGCCTCAATGCAGGCCTTGGCGGCGGCTAGAGACAGGGTTTCGCCGCCAAAGGTGCCGGAGAAAAAAATGTCGTTCATTTTAGCCATGATGTCGGCGCGGCCCACCACTGCCGACAGCGGGAAGCCGTTGGCCATCCCCTTGCCGAAGGTGGCCAGGTCGGGGGTTACCCCAAACAGGGCCTGGGCGCCACCGATATCAAAGCGAAAACCGGTGATGGTTTCATCAAATACCAGTACTGCGCCCTGGCGGCGAGTCAGCTCGGCAACCCCTTCTAAAAAACCGGGCTTGGGGTATTGCACGTTCATCGGCTCAAGGATCACCGCGGCAAACTCGCCGGGGTGGCTGGCGAGCAGCTGTTCGAGGCTTGCCAGATCGTTATAGGCAAAGGTATGAGTTAATGCCTTAACGGCCTTGGGCACCCCAAGGTCTCGCGAGGTGGCGCCGATGTACCAGTCTTGCCAGCCGTGATAGCCACAGACGGCTACCCGCTCGCGGCCGGTAAAGGCGCGCGCCAGACGAATAGCAGCCGAGGTGGCGTCGGTCCCGTTTTTGCCAAACCGCACCTGCTCGGCACAGGGAATGAGCTCTACCAAGAGTTCTGCTACCTGTGCCTCAAGTGGGTGGGGGAGGGAGAGGATAGAGCCTTGCTCCAGTTGGGCCACCACCGCCTGGTTTACCTCTTTGTCGGCGTAACCAAGGCTGATACACAGCAGACTGGAGATGAAATCGGTGTATTGATTGTCGTCCAGGTCCCACACTTGGCTGCCTTTGCCTTTTTGCAAAAACAGCGGGGCAACCCCTTGGGGTTGGGCCAACTTACTTTTTGAAAAGGTTTGGGTGGCCAGGGGAATGGTTTTTTCGGCGCGCTCTAGCCAGGCCGCAGAATTGTCGAAGTTACGCATCCTGTTTCTCCTTGGAGGTACTGCCGGCGTTGCGCACTAGGTGTTGGTTGCTTTGAGCAAGGTCGGGGTGCTGGTCTAAATAGTCGATAACGTCTTGAGTGGTGAAAGCCGGGTTCGCGGGGTAGAGCGCTTGGTAGATCTGCCTGACCAGCGCCAGATCCTCCGGGTTGTCCACGGTCAGCCTCAGCTCCGGGCGGGGCGGGTTACGCTTTAGCTCGCTCCAGCGGATATCGTCTTTGTGGGCCTGAAAGTAGTAGGTGACGTGCTCTCGCTCCATGGCGGTGCTGGCCACCTGAGAGAGTTTTTCCAGCCAGGGTGCGGTTACTATTTCCGCGTCCAGGCCATCGGGAAAGGTCGGGTGCCAGCAGTTGTTGCTGTAGTCAAAGTGGCCGCGAAGATGCTGCTCGATGAGTTGGTCAATGACGCTTGGATCGGCAAGGGGGCAATCGGCTGTCAGGCGCACCACCTGAGTCGGTTTGTAAGCCTTGGCGGCACTACTGAAACGGGCTAGGACATCGCGCAGGCTGCCGCGATAAAGGGCGATGCCGTTCTCAGTGCACCAGTTCGCCAAGGGATCGTCGCTGGCATCATCCGAAGTGGCGACCACCAGTTTGTCAATTTGCTTGCAGCGGGCCAAACGTTCCAGTTGGCGGCCAATCATCGGCATGCCCAGCACATCCGCCATCACCTTGCCCGGCAACCGGGTTGAGCTCATGCGCGCTTGCAGTATTGCCAGGATCATCTCTAACCTCTCAGGATGTGGGCCAAAGGGACGGGTTTATCAGTTGTACGTCACTGCAGGCGAGTGCTTTCATCGAGTCAGGCTTGGCCTTGGCTTTGGCCGCAATCAGTGCGGTTAGCTGCTCTGGGTTTTGCACTCCGACAACCCAACCATCAACCTGTGTTTGCGCTGATGCAAAATCCAGAGCGCGCTGCAGCGGCTCGCCGGGTAATCTGTCCCAACGCTCAAGTGCCTGGGCATTGGCGGTCCAATGAGGGCGCTGGGCTTGGGGCATTAACAGCAGCCCTTGCAGGAACAGCGAGCGGGCATGAACGGTTATCCCCCGCGCCTTAAGCTCAGGCAGCATGGCAAAAAAGCGTTGGTCTAAAGGGTTGGCCGGTAGTTGCACTGCATCTATATCGGCGCTGTCGAGCACCTGCTTGAGCTCTTCTGGACTGTAAACGGACACCCCCAGTTGTTGGCACAATCCCTCGGTTTTCAGCGCGGCAAATTCGCCAAGACGTTGTGGCGCCAGCAGCGAGTGGGCGCGATGGGCCAGCACGGCTTTTACCTGATTGCGGCCAAGGGCGCTAAGGCATTGCTCCAGTTGCATACGTGCTTGGCCTGGCTGCCACTCGCCGAGCTTGGTAACAATGTCAAAAGGGTGGCGCATCAACTGGCCGAGCCTCGCTTGGGCGTTGCCGTACAAAGCGGCGGTATCAAGGGTGTCGATACCTGCTTCATAGGCTTGCGTCAGTAAGGCCGATAGTGCTGAGTCGCCTAGTGTCGAACCGTCGTGGGCGATGCCATAAGACAGGCCAAACTGCACTGTACCCAGCACCAGCTTCACCGCAGCGACTCCAGTACCTGTTGCTGCTGAGCATCGGTCATGTCCACGAACAGCGGCAGGGTGAGCGCCTCACGGTAGTACTGCTGGGCGCCGGGGTAATGGGCCGGGTTTTGGCCAAGGCTTTGGTAATAAGGCTGGTTGGGTATGGGGATGTAATGGAGGTTCACCCCGATACCAGCGCTGCGCAAGGCGCTGAATTTCTCGGCTTTTTGCGAAAGGCTGATGCCAGGGTAGCGCACCACGTACAGGTGGTAGGCGCAGTGGGCCGGCGCGTTGATGGCAAGGGGCTGCCAGGGCGTGGGCAGGGCCTTGTCATAGTTCGCGGCCAGGGCCTGGCGCTTGGCCATAAAGCCCGGCAGTTTGTGCAACTGGCTGAGGCCAAGGGCGGCGCCGATGTCGGTCAAACGGTAGTTAAAGCCCAGCTCGGTCATGGCGTAGTACCAGTCGCCATCGGGGGCGCTCGGCATCTTTTGCACATCGCGGGTGATGCCGTGGCTGCGCAGGCTGCTTATGCGTTCGGCCAGCACCGGATTTTGGGTAACCGCCATGCCGCCTTCGCCGCTGGTGATGGGTTTGACCGGGTGAAAGCTGAACACGCAGATATCGCTATGGCGGCACTGGCCCACTCTATCGGCGCCGTCATAGGCGCCAAGGGCGTGGCTGGCATCTTCGATGATGCGAATGTCATAGGGGCGGGTCAGGGCGCCAAGGGCGGCCATGTCGACGCTTTGGCCGGCCAGATGCACCACCACCAGCACCTTGGGCAGGGTGCCTTGGCGCTCTGCTTCACCAAGCTTTGCAGACAGCGCTTTTAGGCAAATATTACCGGTGAGCGGTTCGACATCGACAAAGTCCACCTCACTGGCGCAGTAACGGCCGCAGTTGGCCGACGCTACAAAGGAAACGGCGCTGGTCCACAGTCTGTCACCAGGGCCCAGTTCTAATGCCAGGCAAGCGAGATGCAGCGCCGAGGTGGCCGAGTTGACCGCTACCGCATAGTTGGCGCCGCAAAACTGGGCAATGGCCTGCTCAAAGCGGGGCACCAGTGGCCCCTGAGTCAGAAAGTCGCTACTAAGGACCTCCAGTACCGCTTGGATGTCGTCGTTGTCGATATGCTGGCGGCCGTAGGGGATCATTTCAGGGCCTGTTCGTTCATGACCTTGAGTTCTTCCACGGTCAGGTAGTGATCGTTGTTGAAGGAGTTGTATTCGAAACCGGGCTCCACCAGCTTGCCGTTTTCACCCAGGCCATTGGCGCTGAAGTCGTTGGTGCGACTGTAGAAAGTGATAGACGGGGTTATCACGAAATGGTCGTGATATTCGTAGGTATGGTAGGAGTCATCGGCCGGGCACATCACTTCATGCAGCTTCTCGCCGGGGCGGATACCCACTTCTTTTTGTGCCAGCCCCGGCGCCATGGCCGTGGCCAGATCCGGGATACGCACCGAGGGAATTTTCGGCACAAAAATTTCGCCGCCCTGCATGCGTTGGAAGTTGGTCAGCACGAATTCCACCCCTTGTTCCAAGGTGATCCAAAAGCGGGTCATGTCCTTGTGGGTAATGGGCAGGTGGTCGGTGCCGTTATCGATAAGTTTTTGAAAAAACGGCACCACTGAGCCGCGAGAACCCACCACGTTGCCATAACGCACTACAGAAAAATGGGTGGGGTGTCGCCCTGCCATATTATTGGCTGCCACAAAAAGTTTGTCTGAAGCCAGCTTGGTGGCGCCGTATAGATTGATGGGGTTGGCCGCTTTGTCGGTGGACAAGGCAATGACTTTGCTGACGTTATTGGCAAGCGCCGCATGGATGACGTTTTCCGCGCCGGTAATATTGGTGCGGATACATTCAGTGGGGTTGTATTCGGCGGCCGGTACCTGTTTGAGGGCGGCGGCATGAACAACGTAGTCAACGTCTTTAAAGGCCTGCAGCAGCCGTTCCCGGTCACGCACATCCCCAAGGAAGTAGCGCATGCAGGGGGCGTCGAACTCTTGACGCATCTCAAATTGCTTGAGTTCGTCCCGGGACAAAATGATCAGCCGTTTCGGGTTGTAACGGGCCAGCACATGGCGCACGAACATGTGGCCGAAAGAACCGGTACCACCGGTAACCAGGATTGACTTGTTATCGAACATGCCATTTCTCCAAATGGGGTTGGCTCACAGGGCTAAAGCAAAATGCGCGCCATGACGCAAAACACAAAGATATTAAAATTAATGTTCGCTGAACACTGGCATCTGCCTGATACGGACGGCATCATTAAACAGCAGGGCGCCCTAGGCATAGGTGCTTTTTCCCACTATAACAAAAGCTTGCATCCAGTATGCAGCGACGCAAACAAGCACATGGTTTAGTAGGCATGCAGACCCAACATGGTTTCCTGGTCGTCGATGCTGACCGGGAACGTCAGAAAATCGTACATACACTGCTGGAATTCATCGGGGAACACTGTGAAAGTGTGCCCCCCGACGCCTTGCCCGAGGGGGCGCAGCAAGCGGCCTGCCGGGTGGTGGTGGCCGGCAGTGAAGTAGCCGAAGAGTGGCTCAACGGCTGCCAGAAGCCCTATATCACCCTTGGCTGGACACCGGTAAAAAGTAACGGTGCCTACCTCGGCGCCCTTAACCAGCCGTTCAAGCTCAGCCAGTTCCAAGAGCTGCTGCGCACCTTGTCCCGGCGCCAGCATTTCCACCACGAACATCATTTTAGCGGCAGCGACGCCCGCCTGTTCCGCTCTCTGGTCGGTACCAGCAAGGCCATGCAGCAGGTGCGCCAGATGATCACCCAGGTGGCCCCTACCGATGCCTCGGTCCTCATCCTTGGGGAGTCCGGTACCGGTAAGGAAGTGGTTGCCCGTAACCTGCATTTCCAGTCCAACCGCAAAGACGGCCCCTTTGTGCCCGTCAACTGCGGTGCCATTCCGGCCGAGCTGCTTGAAAGCGAGCTGTTCGGCCATGAAAAGGGCGCCTTTACCGGCGCCGTGGCGGCCCGCAAAGGGCGTTTCGAGCTGGCCCAGGGCGGCACCCTGTTCCTGGACGAAATTGGCGACATGCCCCTTAACATGCAGGTCAAACTGCTGCGGGTATTGCAGGAAAAAACCTTCGAGCGGGTTGGCGGCGCCAAGCCCATCAAGGCGGATGTTCGTATCGTCGCGGCGACCCACAGGGCACTGCCCCAGATGATTGAAGACGGCCGTTTTCGTGAGGATCTGTACTACCGGCTCAATGTTTTCCCCATTGAAATGCCGGCCCTTCGTGAGCGTGCCGACGATATTCCGCTCTTGGTCAATGAGCTTTTGTCACGGCTCGAAGCCGAAGAAGGCAAGGCGCTGACCTTCTCTCAAGGGGCCCTTGAGTCTCTGGCTCAGCACCCCTGGCCTGGCAACGTACGTGAGCTTGCCAACCTGGTAGAGCGGCTGCTTATCCTCTATCCCAACCAGCAGGTGGATGTGGGGCATTTACCGCGCACCTACCAGTACGGTGAGGTCAGCCACTTTGACGCCGCCAAGGAAGAGGCCCTTGAACGCGAAGCGCTGATGTCGATTTTCCTCGACGAGCCCTTGTCAGAGGAAATGGAGGCCGAGCTGGCAGCGCCGATGGCGATGGCGGTCGATGGGGTAGGGGCTGCGACCCTGCCGCCCGATGGCATCAACCTTAAAGAGATGCTGGCAGATCTGGAGACCGACCTTATCCGCCAGGCCCTGGACAACTGCGACAACGTGGTAGCCAGAGCCGCCGAGCTTTTAGGGATGCGCCGCACCACCTTAGTGGAGAAAATGCGCAAATACGGCCTCGGCAAAAGTCTCGATTAAGCCTTTCAAATCGGAGTGTCAAATCCTTGGCACTCCACTTTTCTTCTTTTAATTCCATTAAATTCATTACCTTACGTTTTGGCACGTCTTTCGCATTAGGCCTGTTATCAGGTTCAAAACGAAAGGTGAGCTATGGCCTTGGCACAACAGTGGTACCCGGCGGCAGAGCCGGCGGCCAGGCAATTGGACAAGCTTCTGAGCATACTGCCGGTAGGGGTAGTGGTATTGGACGGCACCGGCTGGGTGACCGAAGCCAATGCCACCGCTATCGGTCTGCTGGGGGAGCCCTTGCTGCAATGTCGCTGGCTGGATGTAGTAGGCCGCGCCTTTCGCCCTCAAGCCGATGACGGCGCCGAGGTGTCCTTGGTCAATGGCCGGCGGGTTAAGCTCGATATCTGCCCGCTGGACGGCGAACCGGGCCAGCTGATTGTGATCTCGGACCTAACCGAGACCCGCGCCATGCAAACCCGCATGGCCCACATGCAGCGGCTCTCTTCCCTTGGGCGCATGGTGGCCTCCCTTGCCCACCAAATTCGCACGCCGCTGTCGGCCGCCATGCTCTATGCCGGCCAGCTCAGCCAAGACCTGCCTGTCAGCACTCATGACCGCTTCCAGCAAAAGCTGGTAGCAAGGCTTCGGGACTTGGAAAGCCAGATGAATAACATGCTGCTGTTCGCCAAAAGCGGCGATCAGAAGGTGGCCGACAAGCTGGACGCTACCAGCCTTGCCGAGGAGCTGACTCAGGCGACCGAGTCCATGCTCGACACCCACCAAGCGTCCCTCGATATTCGCAACCTGGCACCGACCGCACAGGTGATGGGCTCGATGACGGCCCTGGTCTCCGCCCTTGGCAACCTTGTTCACAACGCCCTGCAAGCCGGCGCCCGGCAACTGGTGCTCAGCATCAGTGCCCAGTCCCCCTGGCTGACCCTGTGCCTGGAAGACGACGGCCCCGGTATTCCCGAAGAGCTTTTCTTCAAAGTCGCCGAACCTTTCTTTACCACCAAGAGCCATGGCACCGGCCTTGGGCTGTCGGTGGTGCGCTCGGTGGCCCAGGCCCACGGCGGCCAATTGCACATGGCCAACGGCGCCAGCGGTGCCCGCATGACCCTTATCCTGCCGCTGATGGAGGACAACGCATGACCCAGGTTTTGATTGTTGAAGACGACGCGGCCCTGTCTGAGGCCCTGGTCGACACCCTGGAGCTGGCCGGTTTTGCGGTGCAGACCGCCATCAACGGCGAAGAAGCGCTGCTGGCCCTGAAAAGCCATCACTGCCAAATCGTGGTATCCGACGTGCAAATGGCGGGGATGGACGGCATGGCGCTGCTGCGCTCATTGCGTAAATCCCACCCCGAGCTGCCGGTGCTGCTGATGACCGCCCACGCCAAGGTGAACGACGCCGTCGAGGCCATGAAGCTTGGCGCCATCGACTACATGGCCAAGCCCTTCGCCCCGGAAGTGCTGATTAACATGGTCAGCCGCTACGCCCTGGCCGAAGAAACCGACGACAAGGGCCCGGTGGTGGCCGACCCTAAAAGTGAGGCGCTGCTGAAACTGGCGGCCAAGGTCGCCAAGACCGACGCCACCGTCATGGTGCTGGGTCCCAGCGGCTCGGGTAAGGAAGTGCTGGCCCGCTTTGTGCACCAGCAATCGGGCCGGGCCAACGCCCCTTTTGTGGCCATCAACTGCGCCGCCATCCCCGACAACATGCTCGAAGCCACCCTCTTTGGTTACGAGAAAGGCGCCTTTACCGGCGCCATCCAGGCTTGCCCCGGTAAGTTTGAACAGGCCAACGGCGGCACCTTACTGCTCGATGAGATAACCGAGATGGATCTCAACCTGCAGGCCAAGCTGCTGCGGGTGCTGCAAGAGCGTGAAGTGGAGCGCCTGGGGGCCCGCAAGCCGGTGTCTTTGGATGTACGGGTGCTGGCCACATCCAACCGCGACCTCAAAGACGCGGTGGCTCAGGGCCGTTTCCGTGAAGATTTATACTACCGCCTCAACGTATTCCCGCTGACTTGGCCAGCCCTTAAAGACCGGCCGGGAGACATCGTGCCACTGGCCCGCCACCTACTGGCCCGCCACAGCAAGGGCGAGGCGCCGCAATTGACCGAGGATGCCTGTGAGCGCCTCACCCAGCACGGCTGGCCCGGCAACGTACGGGAGCTGGATAACGTGGTGCAGCGCGCCCTTATCCTTGCCGAAGGCCAATGGATTGACGCGGACGCTCTCTACATCGAGACCGACGACGAGGCCCTGGAGATGCCCAGCGCCGATGGCCTCTCTGGGGAGCTTAAAGCCCAGGAAGCGCAGATCATCCTCGACACCCTTGAGGCCTGCAACGGCTCGCGTCAGGCGGTGGCCGAGAAGCTGGGCATCAGCCCCCGCACCTTGCGCTACAAGCTCGCCAGGCTTCGTGATGCGGGGATCAGCATACCGGCTTAAAACTTGGCCTGCTGATTGCAAGGATGTCTCTGTCACAGTCCCTAACGACGGAATCCTGACATGAAGATCGGTGGTGAAAACTCAGCTTTGCTGCAACAGATGCAGTCGCTTATCAACCAGGCCCAAGGCCCGCGCGTCAGCCGCGAGGCCATGGCCCCGGACAGCCTCGGCTCCCTTGGCAGTGCCCAGGGTCCCAACAAGATCCAGAGCGATTTTTCCAACCTTTTTACCCAGGCACTGGACAAGGTCAACGGTTTGCAACAGGATGCCGGGTCCAAGCAAACCGCCGTTGAAATGGGCGATCCTAACGTGTCCATCGCCGATGCCATGATCGCCAGCCAAAAAGCCGGTATTGCCTTCCAAGCCACTGTCCAGGTACGCAACAAATTGATGCAAGCGTACCAGGACGTGATGAACATGCCGGTGTAAGGAGTAGGCCGTGGCAAACGAAAACACCCAACTGGCTACTGTCGGCAACGCGCCGGCTCCCGGCACCGCCGACATGCAAGGCGCAGGCGCCAGTGACAACGGCGAGCAGAGCTTTAGCCTGATGTCCAACCTCGGCAACGCCGATGTGCTGCGTCAGATAAGCCTGGTGCTGGGCCTGGCCATCGGCCTGGCGCTGGTGGTATTGGTGTTTTTGTGGGCCAAAGAACCGGAATACCGCCCCTTGGGGCGCATGGAGACTAATGAGCTGGTCTCTACCCTCGATTTTCTCGACCAGCACCAATACAGCTACAAGATTGAAGGCAACACCGTGCTGGTGCCGGAAGGTGACTACCAGAAGATAAAGCTGGCCATGACCCGTGCCGGCATGAGCTCGGCCCAGGAAAACACCGGCGACGACATCCTGATGAAGGACATGGGCTTTGGTGTCAGCCAGCGCCTGGAGCAAGAGCGCCTGAAATTCAGCCGCGAGCAGCAGCTGTCCCGCGCCATCGAGGAATTGTCTGCCGTTAAGCGCGCCCGGGTACTGTTGGCCATTCCCAAAGATTCCGTGTTCCTTCGCGAGCGCCAGCAGCCCTCTGCCACCGTGGTGCTGAACCTGGCTCGCGGCTCCAGCCTCAAGCAAGAAGAAGTAGACTCCATCGTCGATATGGTGGCCTCTGCCGTGCATGGCCTGAGCCCTGACAAAGTCACGGTGACCGACCAAAACGGCCGCCTGCTCAACTCCGGCAGCCAAAACGCCCTGGCGGCCCGCTCCCGCAAAGAGCTGGAGCTGGAGACCGCCCGCGAGAAGCAATACCTCGATAAAGTCGACTCCATCATGTCGCCGGTGGTGGGCCTGGATAACTACACCGCCCAGGTGGATGTCTCCATGGACTTTACCGCCGTCGAGCAGACCCAAAAACGCTACAACCCAGACCAACCGGCGGTGCGCTCGGAAATGAGCGTTGAAGAAAACCGCAATGGCGGCACCCCCGGTGGCGTACCTGGCGCGCTGTCCAACCAGCCGCCGGCGGCCTCTCAGATTCCCGAAGACGCCACCAATACCCAAAGTAATACCGTGCAAACCCCCGGCTCCAGCCGCTCGGAAAGCACCAAGAATTTTGAATTGGACACCACCATCAGCCACACCCAGCAACAGGTGGGCACCATCGACCGCATGACGGTGTCGGTGGCGGTGGATTACAAAAACCAGACCGATGCCGACGGCAAAGTCACCAAAGTGGCGCGCAGCCCCGAAGAGCTGGACAGCATCAAGCGTCTGCTGATGGCAGGCCTGGGTATCAATCCTGCCCGTGGCGACAGCCTGGAAGTGTTGTCGGTGCCCTTTGCCCGCCCCGACGCCGACCTGCCCGATGCCATCCCCTTCTACGAGACCGGCTGGTTTGCGCGGCTGGCCAAGGTACTGGCCGGGGCCCTTATCATCATCGTGCTGATCTTCGTGGTGGTGCGCCCGCTCCTTAAACGCCTGATGGGCGGCAATGCCCAGGCCGATAACTTGGCGCTGGACGGCGGCCATTACGGGCTGGGTGACGAAGATGCACTGGAAAGCCTGTCCGGTATGGAAGAAGATGCCCTGGTACCCGGCGTGACCCTGGTTGGGGGTGTTAAACTGCCGGACCTGCGTAAAGATGAAGAAGTGCTCAAGGCGATCCGCGCCTTGGTGGCCAACGAACCTGAGCTGTCGGCCCAGGTGGTGAAAGGGTGGTTGACCGACGATGGCAAATGATCTGGCTGAGAAAAAGACCTTTGATGTCAGCAAGCTCAATGGCATTGAGAAAACCGCCATTTTGCTGCTGAGCCTCACCGAGGAAGATGCGGCCTCTATCCTGCGCCACATGGAGCCTAAACAGGTTCAGAAAGTGGGCATGATGATGGCGTCCATGGAGGATTTCAGCCAGGAGAAGGTGCTGGCGGTGCACAAATCCTTTATCGAGGACATCCAGCAGTATTCCTCCATCGGTTTTGACTCCGAAGACTTTATCCGCAAGGCCCTGAACCATGCCCTGGGCGAGGACAAGGCCGGCGCCCTTATCGACAAAATCATCCTCGGTGGTAACGCCAAGGGCCTTGACTCCCTTAAATGGATGGACGCTCGCCAGGTGGCCAGCATCATCCAGAACGAACACCCGCAAATTCAGACCATCGTGCTTTCTTACCTTGACCCGGACCAAAGCGCCGAGATTTTGTCGCAGTTTGCCGACCGGGACCGTTTGGATCTGCTGATGCGCATTGCCAACCTCGAAGAGGTACAACCGGCGGCGCTGCAAGAGCTGAACGAGATCATGGAGAAGCAGTTCGCCGGCCAAAGCGGCGCCCAGGCAGCCAAGATGGGTGGCCTCAAGGCGGCCGCCAACATCATGAACTACCTAGATACGGCGGTAGAAAACCAGCTGATGGAAGGCATCCGCGAAACCGACGAAGAGCTCAGCCAGCAAATTCAGGATTTGATGTTCGTGTTCGAAAACCTGGCCGAGGTGGACGACCGCGCCATCCAGACGCTGCTGCGCGACGTGCAGCAGGACACCCTTATTCGTGCCCTCAAGGGCGCCGACGACGGCCTTCGGGAAAAAATGTTCAAGAACATGTCCAAACGGGCCGCCGATCTTATGCGCGACGATCTCGAAGCCATGGGCCCCATCCGCATCTCCGAAGTGGAAGCGGCCCAGAAAGAGATCCTCAGTGTGGCAAGGCGCTTGTCCGATGCTGGCGAAATTGCCTTGGCCAGCGGCGGCGCCGACGAATTCCTCTAACAGGTAACAGGCCGTGTCTGACGAAATTCAGCGCTGGGAAGGGGGCGATTTTACGCCGCCGGAGCCGGATGAAATATCAAGAGCGCTGCATATTCACCGGCGCAAGCAAGGCCAGGACAACGAGCCTGAGGCGCCGGCTGCCCGCCCCCAGGGCATGAGCATTGCCGAACTCGAAACCTTGCGCGCCGACGCCGCCGAAGAAGGCTTTAACGAAGGCAAAGACGAAGGCTTTAAAGCCGGCCATGCCGAGGGCCACAGCCAAGGGCTCGACGAAGGCAAAGAGCAAGGCTACCAGCAGGGTCTTCAAGAGGGCCTCGCTGCCGGCCAGCAACAGATAGCTGACGCCGTTAATCACTGGCAAGCCATGGCTGACGAACTGGCAGCGCCGCTTTTGGATAAAGACCAACGCATCGAAGGCAAGCTGGTGACCTTACTGGTGGCCGGTATGCAGGCGGTGCTGGGCCATGAGCTCAAAACCGACAAAGAGCTGGTTCATCACCTTATTCGCCAAGGCATTGACGCCCTCTCCGAAGACGACACCACCATCACCATCGAGGTGGCTCCTACCGACGCACGCCTCCTGCACCAGCAATACAGCGAAGACGAGCTCAAAGACCGGCGCTGGAAAGTGCGAGAAGAACCCACCCTGCGCCATGGCCAATGCCGCATCGAAGCCGGGCAATCCCTGGTGGATGTGGACCTTCAAGAGCGGCTTCGCATCCTGTGCCAGGGAATTTTGGCCGAAGCCGGATTGAGCCACGATGGCGAATGAGCGCCAGAGTCTGGCTGACCGCTTAGGGCGCTTTGAGCGGCTGATGCAGCTGCCAAAGCCCAGCGTGGCCGGCCGGCTGGTACGGGTGGTGGGCCTTGCCCTTGAAGCCCAAGGCTGCCGCGCCCCCATCGGTTCTTTGTGCCGCATCGAGGGGCACAGCCAGGACGTGGAAGCCGAGGTGGTAGGCTTTGGCAACAACACCCTCTATCTGATGCCAAACCAGGACGTCTCCGGCATTTTACCCGGCGCCAGGGTAACCCCCTTAGGTGTATCTGCCACCTTGCCGGTGGGCATGAGTCTGCTGGGCCGAGTGGTGGATGGTCTTGGCCGCCCCTTGGACGGCATGGGCGCGGTGCGCGCCGAAAACCGGGTGGGCTTTAAGGGTCGGCCTTTAAACCCGCTGACCCGTCGCCCCATCCGCAAGCCCCTGGATGTGGGGGTGCGGGCCATCAACACCTTGCTCACCGTCGGCCAGGGCCAGCGCATGGGGCTCTTTGCCGGCTCCGGTGTCGGTAAATCGGTGCTGCTGGGCATGATGACCAAAGGCACCAGCGCCGATGTGATTGTGGTGGGCCTGGTGGGGGAGCGGGGCCGGGAAGTGCGCGAATTCATTGACGAAATTCTTGGCGCCGAAGGCCGCCGCCGCGCCGTGGTGGTAGCGGCCCCTGCCGACACCAGCCCGCTGATGCGCCTTAAAGCCTGCGAAACCGCCCTGACCTTTGCCGAGTATTTTCGCGACCAGGGCCTTAACGTGCTGCTGCTGGTGGATTCTTTAACCCGTTACGCCCAGGCCCAGCGGGAGATAGCCCTTGCCGTAGGCGAGCCGCCTGCTACCAAGGGCTACCCGCCGTCGGTGTTTGCCCGCCTACCGGGCCTGGTGGAGCGCGCCGGTAACGGCGGCGATGGCCAGGGCGGCATTACCGCCTTTTTCACCGTGCTAAGCGAAGGGGATGACTTGCAAGACCCGGTAGCGGACGCCGCCCGGGCCATCCTCGATGGCCACATCGTGCTGTCTCGGGCACTGGCCGATTCCGGCCACTACCCGGCCATTGACGTGGGCGCCTCGGTGTCACGGGTGATGCCCCAGGTTACCTCTGAAGCGCACCAATTGCAGGCCAGAGCCGTCAAGGCACTGTTCAGCGCCTACGAGCAATCTAGGGACCTTATCCAGGTGGGCGCCTATCGCCAGGGCTCCGATCCCAAAGTCGATATCGCCATCCGCTTGAAAGAGCCCATGAACCTTTTTCTGCGCCAGTCGATGCAGGAGGTCTGCCCCTATGACGACTGCCTGCAAGCCCTTGAGTTGTTGGCCAAAGCCGCCGGGGAGGGCGCATGAGTAAAGCCTTGGAGCTGGTGCTGGACCAGCGCAAGCAACAAGAAGACCGGGCCTTGGCGCAACTGGCCCAGGCCCGCCAGGCCCTGGCGCAGCTTCAGGGCAAACTCAATACCCTGCAAAACTACCGCAATGGTTACCTCAAAGAGATGCAGCAAAAGGCCGGTGTTGGTCTTACTGCCGTGAACATGGTCCACTACCAGCGCTTTGTGGCGCGCCTCGATAGCGGCCTTGCCGACTTGCAAGGGCAACTGGTGCAGCATCAGCAGGCGGTGGCGAGCCGCGAACAAGCCTGGCGGGTTGCCCGCCAAGACACCAAAGCCATCGATCTGCTGCTTGAGCGCAAAGCGCAAGACGCCGCCGTAGCCGCCCAGCGCCGCGAGCAACGGGAGCTTGACGATCTGGTTGGCCGTAAGGTTGGAACACCAATTGCATAGGTTATTGCATCTGATTGGGATTGGACCGTCTTATGCAACTGCCAGCGCTCACGCAACCCGCCACCACTGCCGAACAAGCCCCTAAAGCCCTGGATAAGGGCGGCGACCCGTTTGGTAGCGTCTTTGGCCAAGCCCTGCAAGGCAGCGGCAAGACGGTGCCGTCCAAACACTCCCATAAAACCGAAGGCGGCGAGGGCAATGAAAAGCCCGGCCCCGCTGACGCTTCCGCTCGCACAGAGACCCCAAAAGACGGCGCCACAGAAAGTGCGCCGGCCGAGCAGGGCAAGGCCGATGACGCCAAAACTGCTGAGGCCAAAGACCATAAGGCCCACAAAGGCGACGCTCAAGGCGATGGCGATGGCCAAAGCACCGACAGCAGTGACGATCTCATCAACCTGGTGGTCAATGCCCAAAAGCACCTGCCTGAGCAAAGCGCGCCAGCCGAGGAGGGCGGCGACGTTAAAGTGGACGGCAAAGATAAAGCGGCGGTGTTGCCGCGCTTTGTGGTCAAAGGGGGCGCGGACGCCAAGACCGATGCCGCCGCTACGGATGGCAAAACCACCGATGCCAAAAATTTGGCGCCGGGTGAAGCCGAGCTTGATACGGCCAAGGCTAGCGAGACCAACGGTAAAGCGACCAACGCTGAGGGCAAGGGCGACAAGCTGCCAAGCGAGCTGAGCCAGGGCACTAAAACCGCTGATACCCAATCGGCCAAGGGCGACAAGGCTCACATTGATGCCAGCAGCAAAACGGCCAAGGCCGATGGCAAGGCGCCTCTAACCGATGGTAATGGCGAGACAAAAGCCACCCCATCGGTGCCCGGTGCTAATGCCGGCGCAGCTAAAACGGGCACTGCCGCCAATAGCGATGCCGCCTCAAACATCAATGACGATGCGGCTGAAGTTGCCTCCCAAATGACGGTTGGCAAAGATGGCGTGCGCGCCGCTAAGGCGGAAGTGACCAACCCTGCCGCTGAAAAGGCCCGCCAGGTGCTGGCCAGCCTGCAACAAGGCAGCGCCAAGACCGATACCGCCCAGGCCGCCCCGGTAGCCCAGGTGGCGAGTGCCGGTAAAGCGCAAGCCAAGGGCGATAAAGCTGACAAAGCCGATAAAGACGGTGACGACAAAGCCGTTAAAGGCGCCGGCGAGCACAAAGGTGATAAAGACAGCAGCCTGGCCAGCCTGCTTGGCACCGATAAACCTGCCAAAGCCGATGCTCCGGTAGCGGCCAGCGCTCAGGACAACAGCCGCATGAACCCGGTGCCGCACCAGGTTCAGCAAAGCCCTGACGCCCAGGTGCAAAGCCTGCACAAAACCGACTCCAGCGCCCCTTTGCAAACGGCGGCCAATAATGGCGCCGCTGCCGTGCCTCGAGACGCCCAGGTAAGCGACCGGGTCACCCTGGTACCGCAGCAGCGGTTTGCCGAGGCCTTGACCGAAAAGGTGGGGGTGATGCTGTCTAAAAACCTCAAAGAGGCCCACATCCAGCTTGACCCGCCCGAGCTTGGCAGTTTGATGATCCGGGTGCAGGTGCATCACCAGGATGCCCAGGTCCAATTCCAGGCCAGTCATCCTCAAACCCGCGAGTGGCTGCAAGATGCCATGCCAAGGCTCAAAGACATGATGGCTGACCAGGGCTTTAACCTGGCCGAGGGTCAGGTGCGTGACCAAGGCGCCAATGGGGGCGAGAGCCGCCAGGAGCAAGGTCAAGGCGGCGGCAATGGTGGTTTTTGGCAGGGTGACGAGGGCGAAATTGATGAAAGCTTGCCCTATCGTTACGCCTTGACCCCAGATGGCTTGGTTGATGCCTACGCCTGAGCCGACAGCTAAGGTAAAGTACAACCAGACTTTTATTGGAAACATGGACAATGGCTGAAGAACTGGAACTGGAACCTGTCGGTAAAAAAGGCGGCGGCAAGAAAAAGTTAATCATCATTATTGTCGCTGTACTGGTACTGCTTATCGGCGCCGGTGTGGCCTGGTTCCTGCTCGCTGGCAGCAGCGGGGAGCCGGCCAAGGCCGATAGCACCGAACAAACCCAGGACAAGGAAGGCAAAGCCGAGCCAAAAGAGGTCGGCGAGGCTCTCTATGTGGCCCTGCCTCAGCCTTTTGTGTTCAATGTGCCGGGTAACCAGCGCAGCCGTCTGGTGCAGATAAGTGTGCAGGTGATGGTCAGAGGCGCCGACAACGAAGCCCTGGCCAAACAGCACCTGCCGTTGATTGAGAGCGTGCTGTTGTCCACATTCAGCCAGTTTACCGAAGAGCAACTGTCCACCAGCCAGGGCCGGGAAAACCTGCGCACCGCCGCTCAGCAGGCGGTACGCGACGCCCTGACCCCGGTGGCCGGTAAACCCGTTGTAGAGCGGGTGCTTTTTACCGGCTTTGTGATGCAGTAAAGGAGGCTTGGTGAGCGATCTGTTATCGCAAGACGAAATCGATGCCCTGCTCCACGGGGTAGACGAGGTTGAGGAAGAAGGCGCAGCGTTAACCGGTGACGGTGTAGCGCAGTACGACTTTTCTTCTCAGGATCGCATTGTCCGGGGCCGGATGCCGACCCTGGAGATCGTCAATGAGCGTTTCGCCCGCCATATGCGCATCAGCCTGTTCAACATGATGCGCCACCCGGCCGAGGTGTCCATCAACGGTGTGCAGACCATGAAGTTTGGCGAGTACGTGCACACCCTTTTTGTGCCTACCAGCCTGAACATGGTGCGTTTTCGCCCCCTCAAGGGCACGGCGCTTATCACTCTGGAAGCGCGGTTGGTGTTTATCCTGGTGGATAACTTTTTCGGTGGTGATGGGCGTTTCCATGCCCGCATCGAGGGTCGGGAATTTACCCCCACCGAGCGGCGCATCATCCAGATGCTTTTGAAATTGGTGTTCGAGGATTACACCGAGGCCTGGGCGCCGGTGATGGACGTGGCCTTCGAGTATCTGGACTCGGAAGTAAACCCCTCCATGGCCAACATCGTCTCGCCCACCGAGGTGATTGTGGTGTCGTCCTTTCATATTGAACTGGAAGGGGGCGGCGGCGATTTTCACATCGCTATGCCGTACTCCATGCTCGAGCCTATCCGCGAGATCCTCGATGCCGGTGTGCAGTCCGACAAGGAAGACACCGACCACCGTTGGTCCAAGGCGCTGCGCGACGAGATAATGGACGTGCCGGTTGGCATTCGCGCCACTTTACTGGAAAAGGAACTGAGCCTGCGTAAGATGATGGAGATGAAGGCCGGGGACATTATTCCGGTAGACATGCCCGAGCATCTGACTGTTTTTGTTGAAGACTTGCCTACATTCAGGGCCCAGATGGGGCGCAGCGGCGAGCAGGTGGCGCTGAAAATCACCGAGAAATTAAAACGCCCGCGCTCGGCCAAGGCCGAGATGCAGAACATCACTAGGCGCGGCGTACGCATAGACAACATTTCCGGCCTCGAAGAGCTGGCAACCGATTGGGAAGGGGATAGCGATGGTATCGGATGAAGAACAAAAACTGGCTGACGAATGGGCTGCGGCCATGTCCGAGCAGGAGCAGCCCGAAGCGGTAGAACTGGAAGAGTTTGACGAAGCCGGTGAAGGCCCGCAGTTATCGGCCGAAGAAAAGCGCCGCCTGGACACCATTTTGGATATCCCGGTCACCATTTCCATGGAAGTGGGCCGCTCCAAAGTCACCATCCGTAACCTGTTGCAGCTCAACCAGGGCTCGGTGGTGGAGCTAGATAGGGTGGCCGGTGAGCCGCTGGATGTGCTGGTGAACGGCACCCTTATTGCCCATGGCGAGGTGGTGGTGGTGAACGATAAGTTCGGTATCCGCCTGACCGACGTTATCAGTCAGCAGGAAAGGATCAAGAAACTCAAATGATTAGCCTGCTGGTTAGCGCCGCCACGGTGGCGGCGGATAAAACCGCCATGGTGACCCCCACCGACAAGCTCGGCACCCTGGTGATGTCGCTGCTGGGGGTAGTGGCGTTGCTGGTAGCGGTGCTGTATTTCGCCCGCCGCCATATGCCGCAATTCAAAGCTGGCCCCATCAAGGTGGTGGCCCAGCAACAACTGGGTGCCCGCGCCCGGCTGCTGTTGGTGGAAGTGGGCAGCGAGCAGATGCTTATTTCGGTCAGTGGCAACGATATTCGCCTTATCAAAGCCCTGGACAACCCGGTTAACAAGGAGAGTGCGTGAAGCGCTGGTTGCTGTGGGCGTTGCTGTTGCTGCCCGTCTTTTCCTATGCCAATCCCATCCTGCCTAACGGCTCCCTGCCAGCGGTAACCGTCACCAACACCCCGGGCGGCGGCCAGGAATACAGCGTCACCTTGCAGGTGCTGCTGTTGATGACGCTACTGACCTTCATCCCGGCCATTTTGATGATGATGACCGCCTTCACCCGTATCGTGGTGGTGCTGGGCATTTTGCGTCAGGCACTGGGGTTGCAGCAGGTGCCCAGCAACCAGGTGATCATGGGTATCTCCCTGTTCATGACCTTTTTCGTGATGAGTCCGGTTTTCGACCAGATTTATAACGATGCGGTGCAGCCATACTCCCAGGAGAAGCTCACGTTCCAGCAGGCTCTTGGCGAGGCGCAAAAGCCTTTGCGGGCCTTCATGCTCAAGCAGACCCGGGAAACCGACGTGAAAACTTTCGCCTCCATGGCCGGGGTGGAGAGCTTTGATACCCCGCAGGATGTGCCGATGCGCATTCTTATTCCGGCCTTTGTGACCTCGGAGCTGAAAACCGCCTTTCAAATCGGCTTCATGCTCTTTATCCCTTTTCTTATCATCGACCTGGTGGTGGCCTCGGTATTGATGGCCATGGGTATGATGATGTTGTCACCGATGATCATATCCCTGCCGTTCAAGCTGATGCTGTTTGTGCTGGTGGACGGCTGGAACCTGGTGCTTGGCACCCTGGCCAGGAGTTTCTAATGACACCCGAACAGTTCGTGGATCTCTTCCAACATGCCCTCTACCTGGTGTTGATCATGGTGGCGGCCATCATGATCCCCGGGCTGATAGTGGGCCTGGTGGTATCGGTCTTTCAGGCCGCCACCTCCATCAACGAACAGACCCTGTCGTTCCTGCCAAGGCTGCTGGTAACCATCATCACCTTGATGCTGCTGGCCCACTGGCTGACCCGGCTGTTGATGGATTACTTCGTTGAGCTGATGCAGCAGATCCCCTCGGTGATGCAATGACCTTTTCGGTGGCGCAGTTACTGGACTGGATAGCGGCCTATGCCTGGCCCTTCGTCCGTATCGGCGCCATGCTCTCCGCCATGGTGGTGCTGGGAACCCAGATGGTACCCAGGCGAGTGCGGGTGCTGCTGACCCTGGCCATTACCCTGGTAGTGGTGCCCACCTTGCCGCCGATGCCCAGTGATGCGCTGTTTTCAGTCAAAGGCATGGTCATTACCGGCATCCAAGTGGTGGTGGGGGCTGTGATTGGCTTTGTCACCCTGATGGTGATGCAAATCATGGTGATGGGCGGCTCTATCATCGCCATGCAATCGTCCTTGGGTTTTGCCGCCATGGTTGACCCGGTATCAGGGCAGCAAACCCCGGTGGTGGCCCAGCTCTTTTTGATGCTCTCCACCTTGCTGTTTTTCTCGCTGGACGGGCATCTTTGGATGCTGCAGATGCTGCACATGAGCTTTTTCCTCATTCCGGTGGGGGTTGATGGCATCACCTGGCCCAACTTCCACGTGGTGGCGGCCTTTGGCTCAACCCTCTTTGCCGGGGGCCTGAGCATGGCCATTGCCGAGGTGATTGCGCTGCTGATGATCAACATCACCTTTGGTTACATGACCCGCGCCGCGCCTCAGCTCAATATCTTTACCATCGGCTTTCCCATCATCATGGTGTCGGGGCTGCTGTTTTTGTGGGTTACCGCCTCCAACCTGCTCGACCATTTCCTGACCGCCTGGCGGGCAGGGCAAGGCGCTGTCTGTGAAGTGTTAAGGACCAGCTGCTGATGGCCGAAGATCAAGCAGGGGAACGCACAGAAGAGGCGACACCCAAACGAAGGCAAGATGCCCGCGACAAAGGGCAGCTGCCGCGTTCCAAAGATCTCGCTGGCGCCGTGGGCCTCTTGGGCGGCATCGTCGCGCTGATGTGGTTCGGTGGCTGGCTGGGCCAAAATCTGATGGGGCTAATGCATGAGAGCCTGGAGCTTGACCGCGATACCCTTTTTGATTTTTCCAAGCTGCTGTCCCAGGTAGGGCGCATTCTTTGGGCTGTGGCTTGGCCGCTATTGGTGCTGCTGTTGGTGATGGCTTTTGTCAGCCTAGTGGGCTCGGTGATTTTAGGGGGCTTTAACTTCAGCACCCAGGCCATGGCCCCCAAATTCTCAAAGCTCAACCCCCTTAATGGTTTCAAGCGCATGTTTGGGATCCAAGCCGGGGTGGAGCTTCTAAAATCCCTGGCCAAGTTTCTGGTGATAGGCGCTACCGCTTGGTTTTTGCTGCATTCGGTGTTTACCAAGGTATTGGCCCTGGCCGGCGAGCCGGTGGAAGGGGCCATTATTGACGGCCTAGAGATCCTGCTTTGGCTGTGCCTGGCGCTTTGTGCACCTTATCTGCTGATTGCCATCATCGATGCGCCCTTTCAGCTCTGGCAATACAACAAGCAGCTCAAAATGAGCAAGCAGGAGATCAAGGACGAATACAAGGACGCCGAGGGTAAGCCTGAGGTCAAAGCCAAAATTCGCCGCATGCAGATGCAGATGGCCAACCGCCGGATGATGGCCAAAGTGCCGGAGGCGGATGTCATCATCACCAACCCCACCCATTACGCTGTGGCGCTGCGCTACGATCAAAGCCGCGACCACGCCCCCATGCTGCTGGCCAAAGGGGTGGACGAAGTGGCCGCTCACATCCGTGATATCGGCAACGGCAACAACATCACCATGCTGCGCTCGCCGATGCTGGCCCGGGCTCTTTATTACAGTGGCGAGTTGGACAAACCCATCCCCGATGGCCTCTTTGTGGCGGTGGCCCAGGTACTGGCTTATGTCTACCAGCTGCGGCTTTGGAAGAAGGGGAGAGGTACCCGGCCCAAGACACTGCCAACGGAAGTGCCGGTACCGCCAGAGTTCCGACACTGGTAATTTAACTTTCTGTTTTTAAATAATAAAAATACTTGGCCTAGTCTTTGCTTTGGTCTTGGTATCCTGATCGAGAGCGTCAAGGCATGGCTGTAGCAAACTGGCAAAACGTCTTCCTGAATATCAAGGCTTCCCGAGGCAAAATCTTCAAAGGCATCGGGGCCCCCTTGATGGTGCTGGCCACCCTGGCCATGGTGGTGTTGCCGATGCCGCCACTGCTGCTGGACATGCTGTTCTCGTTCAACATTTCCCTGTCGCTGGTGGTGCTGCTGGTCTGTATCTACACCGGCCGGCCCCTCGATTTTGCGGCTTTTCCCACGGTGCTGCTGGTTGCCACCTTGCTGCGGCTGGCCCTTAACGTCGCCTCTACCCGGGTGGTGCTGCTGGAAGGCCATAATGGCCCTGGTGCGGCGGGCCAGGTGATTGAGTCTTTTGGCTCGGTGGTTATTGGCGGTAACTACGCCGTGGGTCTGGTGGTGTTTGCCATCCTTATCATCATCAACTTTGTGGTGGTCACTAAAGGTGCCGGGCGTATTTCAGAGGTAAGCGCCCGCTTTACCCTGGACGCCATGCCTGGTAAGCAGATGGCCATCGACGCCGACCTTAACGCCGGCATTATCAACCAGGATGAAGCCCGCAAGCGCCGTAAGGAAGTAACCAGCGAAGCGGACTTCTACGGGGCCATGGACGGTGCCTCAAAATTCGTTAAGGGCGACGCCGTCGCCGGTATCCTCATTCTCTTTATCAACGTCATCGGTGGCTTTGTCATTGGTATGGTCCAGCATGGCTTGAGTTTTGCCGATGCCTTGCAGATCTACACCTTGCTGACCATCGGCGACGGCCTGGTGGCGCAAATTCCCTCGCTGCTGCTGTCGGTCGCAGCGGCCCTGATGGTGACCCGAGAAAACACCGACGGCGATATGGGTTCGCAGTTGGTCGGGCAGATGTTCGACAACCCCAAATCCCTGATGATTGCCTCCGGCATCTTGGTGGTGATGGGGCTGGTGCCCGGCATGCCCCATCTGGCCTTTTTGCTGCTCGGTACCCTTTGTGGTGTCGGCGCCTATGTGCAATACAAGCGCAAGCAAAAGGCGGCGCTGGTCGAGGCTACCAAACCCGAGCCCAAGAGTGGTGACGTACTGCCCCCGGATCAGCGCGAGCTGGGCTGGGACGATGTACAGCCGGTTGACACCATCGGTCTGGAAGTGGGGTATCGCCTCATTCCGCTGGTAGACAAAGCCCAGGGCGGCGAGCTGCTCTCTCGTATCAAAGGGGTGCGCAAGAAGCTCAGCCAGGATTTGGGCTTTTTGGTGCCGCCGGTGCATGTGCGTGACAACCTGGAACTGGAACCCAACATCTATCGCATCACCCTGATGGGGGTGGCGGTTGGGGAAGCCGATATCCGCGGTGACCGGGAACTGGCCATCAACCCAGGGCAGGTCTTTGGCAAAATCGACGGTATTCCCACCCAGGAGCCGGCCTTTGGCCTGGAGGCTTACTGGATAACCCCATCCCAGCGTGACCACGCCCAAAGCCTCGGTTACACCGTGGTGGACGCGGCCACCGTGGTGGCCACTCACCTTAGCCAACTGCTGGCCAATAATGCCGCGCAATTGCTTGGCCACGAAGAAGTGCAGAACCTGTTGGACATGCTGGCCAAGAAGGCGCCCAAGCTGGTGGAAGGCCTTATTCCCGACATCATGCCGCTGGGTATTCTGGTCAAGGTGCTGCAAAACCTGCTGCACGAAGGAGTGCCTATCCGCGATATGCGCACCTTGGTACAAACCATGGTCGAGTATGGTCCCAAGTCTCAGGATGCCGACGTACTGACCGCTGCCGCCCGTATTTCCACCAAGCGCCTACTGGTCCAAGAGATCTTCGGGCCGGTGGCCGAGCTGCCCGTCATTACTTTGTCGCCAGAGTTGGAACAGATGTTGCATCAGACTCTGCAAGCCGGTGGCGAAAACGCGGGATTGGAGCCGGGCCTTGCAGAAAGGCTACAAAAATCCCTCGAGAACGCCGCCAATCAACAGGAAATGAACGGTCAGGCAGCGGTGCTGCTGACATCCGGGGTGCTCCGTGGCTCCCTGGCCCGATTCGTCAAATATTCGATCCCGGGCCTGCGCGTCCTGTCTTATCAGGAAGTGCCGGATGACAAGCAGATCCGTATTGTCAGCAGCATAGGTAGCGGAGGCTAAGGCCAGTGAAAATCCATCGCTTTTTCGCCAAAGACATGCGCTCTGCACTGGCAGAGGTCAAAGACACCCTGGGCGTGGACGCCGTTATTCTGTCCAACACCAAGGTCAATGGCGGTGTCGAAATCGTGGCGGCCGTGGATGTTGCAGACAAAACCCCGCAGGGTCGAGCCAGCGCAGGCCGCGCTGGTGAGCGCGAGCTACCGGAAGACAGGGTGACGCTCTCAAGCGCTCCGCGCCAAGCCGCGCCCCGCCAGACTGCCAAGGCTGAGCCCCGTAAAAAGGCGGCGCCCACCCTTAACTGGGATTGGCAAAGCCGCGAGCAGGACAGCCGCAGCGAAAGCCTGCCAGAATGGTCTCGCGGCCTTGCTCGCCAAGCCATGGAGCAGCAACCCGAGTTTGCTGCCGCCACCGAGCCGGCCAGCCCCGTCAAAAAAGTGACCATGGCTGACCTTTCCGAAGAAATGCTTAGCCTGCGTCAATTACTTGAACATCAGCTCTCCGGCCTTCGCCAGGATGCCAAAGCCCGGCGCCAGCCGGTGCGCACCCTGCTGGAAGAGCGGCTGGTGAAAATGGGCTTTCCTTCTACACTGGCAGAGGAAGTCACAGCGCCCATGCCCGAAGCCCTTGGCGCCAACGATGGCTGGAAGTGGCTGCGGGTGCAGCTGAAAAAGCGCCTCTTTACCAGTGACAACACCATTCTTCGCAAAGGCGGCGTGGTGGCCATGATGGGCCCCACCGGGGTCGGCAAAACCACCACCGTGGCCAAACTGGCTGCTCATTATGCGCTTAAGCACGGCGCCGATGAGGTCGCTTTGGTCAGTACGGACACCTACCGTATCGGTGCCCACGAACAACTGGCCACCTATGGCCGTATCATCGGTTGCCCTGTTAAGGTGGCCAAAGACGCCGAAGAACTGGAAGACGTGCTGTATCAGCTGCGCAACCGCTCTTTGGTGCTGATTGACACCGCCGGCATGGGCCAGCGCGACCTGCGCCTGAACCAGCAGCTTTCTACCCTGGTCCAGGCCGGGCAGGTACCCATTCAGCGTTACCTGGTGCTCTCTGCCACCGCCCAACAGCGGGTGTTGGAAGATGCACTGAACCGTTTTTCCCAGGTCCCCCTTGATGGCCTGGTGCTGACCAAACTCGACGAGACCCTAAGCCTGGGAGAAGTCCTTGGCCTGGCGATACAAAATGCCTTGCCAATAGGGTATCTTACCGACGGTCAGCGTGTACCAGAGGACTTGCAGGTTGCCCAGGCGGAGAACCTGCTTGAGCGTGCTCTGGCACTTTTTGTGGGCACGGCTGCGGCTTAAGTCCGAGGCGACAAGTAAAATAAGGAACACCCATGGATCAAGCGAGCGGCTTGAGGCAAATGAAGCGTCAGAGCATCACCAAAGTGGTTGCTGTCACCGGCGGTAAAGGCGGTGTCGGTAAGACCAACGTTTCTATCAATACCGCGGCAGCCCTGGCTCAAGCCGGGCAGAAAGTATTGCTGCTGGACGCTGACCTTGGCCTGGCGAACGTTGACGTCCTGTTGGGCCTTAGGGTCCAGAAAAACCTCAGCCATGTATTGGCCGGCGAGTGCGAGCTAAAAGACGTGCTGCTCGAAGGCCCTGGCGGCTTTAAAATCGTGCCGGCCACCTCCGGTACCCAGTCCATGGTGGAGCTGACCCCGGCTGAGCATGCCAGCCTTATCCGCGCCTTTAGCGAACTGGAAGAAACCTTCGATGTATTGATCATCGACACCGCTGCCGGTATCTCGGACATGGTGCTGAGTTTCTCCCGCGCCGCCCAGGACGTCATGGTGGTGGTCTGTGACGAACCGACTTCCATCACCGATGCCTACGCCCTTATCAAAATCCTGTCCCGCGACTATGGCCTGTTTCGCTTTAAAATTGTGGCCAATATGGTGCGTAGTCTTAAAGAGGGACAGGAGCTTTTTGTAAAGCTGTCGCGGGTAACCGACCGCTTCCTGGATGTTGCTCTGGAACTGGTTGGCACCGTGCCCTTTGACGAGCATGTCCGCCAGGCCGTGCGCAAGCAAAAACTGGTGGTCGATTTGTATCCGCGAGCCCCAGCAGCCATCGCCTTCAAGGCCCTGGCTGCCAAAGTGATGACCTGGCCCATTCCCAACAGACCGGGCGGTCATGTGGAGTTTTTCCTTGAGCAACTGATCGGCGAAAAATCTCATGTCGGGAGCGAACAAGATACTCAATAAAAATCCCTATGGTGAGCAGCGGGAGAGCCAACTGGTTACCCGTTACGCCGAACTTGTGCGGCGTATTGCCCACCATCTGCTGATGCGCCTGCCGCCATCGGTACAGCTGGACGATCTTATCCAGGCCGGCATGATGGGGCTTATCGAAGCGGCCCGTAACTTCGATGGTTCCAAAGGTGCCAGTTTTGAAACCTATGCCGGTATCCGTATCCGCGGCGCCATGCTGGATGAAATTCGCCGGGGCGACTGGGTGCCGCGCAGCGTGCACCGCAATGCCCGCGCCATCAGCGATGCGATTAATGACGTAGAGCGCGAAACCGGTGTAGAAGCCCGGGACGTGGAAGTGGCGGCCAAACTGCAAGTCAGTGTCGACGACTACCACCGTATGCTCAACGACGTTAACTGCGGCCGGCTGGTGGCCATGGAGGACTTGGGCGTCACCGAAGAGGTGTATGCCCCGGACGACAGCGACAGGCCGGATCTCAACCATCACCGCAGCCAGTTCCAAAGCGCCTTGAGTGACGCCTTGAAAAAGCTCCCTGAGCGGGAAGCCATCGTGCTTTCGCTCTATTACGAAGAGGAGCTTAACCTCAAGGAAATCGGCGCCGTGCTCGGGGTCAGCGAGTCCCGAGTCTGCCAAATTCACGGCCAGGCGATGTCCCGCCTTAAAGGGCGCCTGACCGAGTGGCACCAAGACAGCAGCATAATTTAGTTAAGTATTTATAAATCAGGCCGATAAGAAATCAGCTCACGCTTCGTTGGAGGAAGCATTGGACAAAAACATGAAGATCCTCATCGTGGACGACTTCTCCACGATGCGCCGCATCATCAAAAACCTCATGCGCGATCTGGGCTTCAATAATTGCTTTGAAGCCGACGATGGCAACACCGCGCTGCCGATGCTGCAAAACGGTGATTTTGACTTCGTGATCACCGACTGGAACATGCCAGGCATGCAGGGGATTGACCTGTTGAAGGCCATTCGTGCTGACGACAACCTCAAACACCTGCCGGTATTGATGGTGACTGCCGAAGCCAAGCGCGAGCAGATCATCACCGCCGCCCAGGCCGGTGTGAACGGTTATGTGGTCAAGCCCTTTACCGCCGCCACGCTAAAAGAAAAGCTCGACAAAATCTTTGAGCGGATGGGGTAAGGACACGCCATGACTGAGCGCCAAAAAACAGGCATTTCCCTGGAGCAGGCCAGAGCGTTGGTGGCCCACCTGGAAGCTGGTCAGGAGCAGCAGGCGGAAGCGGTACTGCGGGAAATGGCCGTCAGTGCCAACACCGAACTGTTTTCCCAGGTCGGTAAACTGACCCGCGAATTGCACGACTCGCTGCTCGAGTTCCAGCAAGACCCGCGTCTTGCCACCCTGGCCACCCAGGACATTCCCGATGCCAAAGACCGTCTGATGCATGTCATCACCATGACCGAGACGGCAGCCAACACCACCATGGATGCCGTGGAGTCTTGCCTGCCTATCGCCGACAAGCTGGTGGACAGCATCGACAGCCTCAACCCTGCCTGGCAGCGGTTGATGGAGCGGGAAATGAAGGTTGGGGAGTTCAAGACTCTGGTTCACGATCTCGACGGCTTTTTGGTCAACTCCAAAAACGAAGCCGACGAACTGCGCGGTGCCTTGACCGAAGTGCTGATGGCCCAAGGCTTTCAAGACCTTACCGGGCAGATCATCCGCCGTGTTATCGAACTGGTCAGGGAAGTGGAAGAGCGTTTGGTGAGCCTGGTAGCCATGTTTGGCGAGCCGAAAATGGCCAACGAGCGCCAAAAATCCAGCACTGAGCCGGAAGGGCCCATTCTTAACCCTGAAGGTAGAGACGACGTAGTCACAGGGCAGGATGACGTAGACGACCTGCTATCGAGTTTGGGTTTCTAAAGGGGCTGAGCAATGAGCTTCGAATTGGATGAAGACATCCTGCAGGACTTCCTGGTTGAGGCCGGAGAGATCCTTGAATTACTCTCCGAGCAGCTGGTGGAGCTGGAAAAACGGCCCCAGGACAGTGATCTGCTCAATGCCATCTTTCGTGGCTTCCACACCGTTAAAGGCGGTGCCGGTTTCCTTGGCCTGTCCAACCTGGTTGATGTCTGCCATGGCGCAGAAAACGTCTTCGACCTGCTTCGAAACCACAAACTGGCGGTAAACGCCGAGTTGATGGACGTGGTGCTGAGCGCTCTGGACACCATCAACGAGATGTTTGCCCTTATCCAGGAACGGGAGATCCCCGGTCCGGCCGATCCCGCGCTTATCGAAGCGCTGCACCGCCTGACCGACCCAGACGCCGCCCCGGCGCCTGCTCCCGAGCCTGAGCCTGAGATTGCTCCCGAGCCCGACGTCAGCCAAGAGGCTGCCGAACCGTCGGTTGCCACCAGCGAAGGCGGCATCGACGATATCACCGACGATGAATTCGAAGCCCTCCTTGACGAGCTGCATGGCAGCAATAAAGGGCCTTCGGCCAAAGCCGCTGTTCCTGAGCCAGCGGCGCCTGCCACACCGGCTGGCGGCAGCGGTGATGACATCACCGACGACGAATTTGAAGCGCTGCTTGACCAATTGCACGGCAAAGGCAAGTTCAGTGGCGCCGTGGAGTCCAACGAACCCGAAGCGCCAAAAGCGCCCGCGGCCGAAGAGGTAAAAGCCCCTGCCGCGGCTGGCGGTGGTGGCGACCTTATCGCCGACGATGAATTTGAAGCGCTGCTCGATGAGCTCCATGGCAAAGGCAAAGGGCCCTCGGTAAACGAACCGGCTGCGCCCAGTGCTGCGGCGCCCAAGGCGGCCGCCCCTAAAGCCGAGCCTGCCAAGGCGGCGCCCGTGCCTGCCTCGCAAGCAGCTCCAGCAGCCGCCGCGCAAAACCACGTTAACCCGCCGGCCGAAACCACGGTGCGGGTCGATACCAAGAAGCTCGATGAGATCATGAACATGGTCGGCGAGCTGGTGTTGGTGCGTAACCGCCTGCTGTCCATCGGCCTTAACGCCGAAGACGAAGAGCTTTCCAAAGCCGTTGCCAACCTCGATGTGGTGACCGGCGACCTGCAAGGCGCGGTGATGCAAACCCGCATGCAGCCCATCAAGAAAGTGTTTGGCCGCTTCCCGAGGGTGGTCCGTGACCTTGCCCGCAGCCTTAAAAAGGACATCAACCTGGAGTTGGTGGGGGAAGAAACCGATCTTGATAAAAACCTGGTAGAGGCCCTTGCCGACCCGCTGGTGCACTTGGTGCGTAACTCGGTGGACCACGGTATCGAGATGCCCGATGTCCGGGTGAAAAGCGGTAAAGCCAAAACCGGTACCATTGTGCTGTCGGCAAGCCAGGAGGGTGACCACATCCTGCTGGCCATCAACGACGACGGCGCTGGCATGGACCCGGAGCGGCTCAAATCCATCGCCGTCGAGCGCGGCGTCATGGACCAGGACGCTGCCAACCGTTTGTCTGACGAAGAAGCGTACAACCTGATTTTTGCTCCGGGCTTCTCCACCAAGAAGGAGATCTCCGACATCTCCGGCCGTGGTGTGGGCATGGACGTGGTGAAAACCAAAATCAGCCAGCTCAACGGCTCCATCCATATCGACTCGGCCAAAGGCGAGGGCACTCGCATCACCATCAAGGTGCCGCTAACCCTGGCGATTTTGCCGACCTTGATGGTGCTGGTGGGCAAACAGACCTTTGCCTTCCCGCTGGCCACCGTCAACGAAATTTTCCACCTGGATTTGTCCCAGACCAATGTTGTTGACGGCCAGTTGACGATAATAGTGCGGGATAGGGCCATACCGCTGTTCTATCTGGACCATTGGCTAGTGCGCGGCTCAAACCGCGAACGACGCCGCGGCCAGGGGCATGTGGTGATCATCCAGCAAGGCACCATGCAGGTTGGCTTTGTGGTCGATGGCCTTATCGGCCAGGAAGAGGTGGTGATCAAGCCGCTTGGCCAGATGCTTCAGGGGACCCCTGGCATGGCCGGCGCTACCATTACCTCTGACGGGGGCATTGCCCTTATTCTGGATGTACCGGCGCTGCTCAAGCGCTATGCCCGCAAGATGTAAAGGGATAACCCTGCTATGCCGATTCGTGTTTTGGTGGTCGATGACTCCAGTTTTTTCCGTCGCCGGGTGTCAGAGATCCTGACCTCCGACAAAGGCGTGGAGGTTATCGACACCGCAATGAACGGTAAGGAAGCCGTTCAAAAAGCAAAAGAGTTGCGCCCGGATGTGATCACCATGGACATCGAGATGCCGGTTATGGACGGTATCTCGGCAGTGCGCGAGATCATGCTGGCCAATCCCACTCCGATTTTGATGTTCTCTTCCCTAACTCACGACGGCGCCAAGGCCACCCTTGACGCGCTGGACGCCGGGGCCTTGGATTTTCTGCCCAAGCGCTTTGAGGACATCGCCAAAGACCGCAACGACGCCGTTGCCACCTTGCTCACGAGGGTCAAAACCCTGGCTAACCGCCGCGGCTTGTCTCTTATCAAGGCGCGCCAGCTGCGAAGCGCAAGCTCGGCGCCGACCATTGCCAAGCCCGAACCCGCGCCTACAAGGCCGGTCAGTGAGCGCCACGATGCACCAGCGCCGCGCCGGCGTCGCAGCATGCCCTACAAGTTGCTGGCTATCGGCTGCTCCACGGGCGGCCCGGTGGCGCTGCAACAAATTCTGACCCGCCTGCCGGGTAACTTCCCGCTGCCCATCGTGCTTATCCAGCATATGCCAGGCACTTTTACCTCGGCTTTTGCCCAGCGCCTTAACGGCCTTTGCCAAATCAATGTCAAAGAAGCGGAAAACGGTGACCGGCTGCTGCCAGGTTCAGCGTATCTTGCCCCAGGCGGCAAGCAGATGCTGGTTGAGGGCTCAGGCTCGGCGATGCGCCTTAAAGTGACCGAAGGCCCAGAATCGCTGGTTTATAAGCCGTCGGTAGACATTACCTTTGCCTCGGCGGCCAAGGTGACGGGTGACGTGCTGGCGGTGATTTTGACCGGTATGGGCGCCGATGGCCGTGATGGCTCTAGGCTACTCAAAGCCCAGGGCGCCACCTTGTTTGCCCAGGACGAAGCCAGCTGCGTGGTGTACGGCATGCCGCAGGCGGTGACCGCCGCCGGCCTCACCGACGAGTCCATCAGTTTGGATCGTATTGCCGGGCGTATTCTGGCCGAGATTGGCCATGGATAGACTGGCGCTGCCAGCCGTGGTGCTGGGAATGGGGATCATCCTTTTAGCCTTGTGGCTGGAAGGGGGTCACCTTGCCAGCCTCCTTAATGGCCCGGCGGTGCTGATTGTGGTGGGCGGCTCCTTTATGGCAACCCTGGTGCAAAGTCCCTGGGGCCGATTTACCCGCTGGCTGTCCCTTTGTCAGTGGCTGGTGACCCCGCCTCGTCAAGATATTGACGCCTTGCTGGATAACTTCCAGCATTGGAGTCAGCAGTGTCGTAACCAGGGCATCTTGGCGCTGGAGTCGGCGTCCGAGTCTTACCCCGAACCTTTTGTGCGTAAAGGCCTGCAACTGTTAGTGGATGGTGCCACCCCCGAGCAGCTTCGGGAAATGCTCGAAAGCGATCTCTACCTGCAACAAGACGGCGATTACAAAGCGGCCGACGTGTTTCAGATGATGGGGGGGTACGCCCCGACCATGGGCATCCTCGGCGCCGTGCTGGGACTTATCCAGGCCATGGGCCAGCTCACCAACCCCGAGGCCCTGGGCGCCGGTATTGCCACAGCCTTTGTGGCCACCATCTACGGCGTCGGCTTTGCCAACCTCATTTTTTTGCCCCTCGGTGGGCGCCTGCATGCCCTGATTGACGGGCGCAGCCGGTACCAGGAAGCCGCCATCGTCGGCTTGATGGCCCTGGGGCTGGGAGAGCACCCGGCCAAGGTGGCTATGAAGCTGCAAAGCTACCAGGGAGGCTGAGGTGTATCGCTACCGGCGCCAGCACAGGGTTAAGCATAAGGACAACAGCGATCGCTGGCTGGTGTCCTATGCCGACTACATGACGCTGATGTTCGCGCTGTTTGTGGTGCTCTACGCCTTTGTGCTGCTGGAAAAAGACGAATTCAAAGAAGTGGTTTCCAACCTCGAAAGCGCGGTGCAGCGGGTGGCTAAACCGTATCCGAAAAGCACCGAGAGCGGCGCTGCTGCCCAAGGGGGCGGCCAAACCCTGCTGCCCGATGGCGCCGGCCTGCTAGATGGCGGCCAACAGCTTAAAGAAGCGGGGCAGGGCAAGGTGGCGGCCGATGACGGCCTGTTAGCCAGCGAGCCCCAGCAAGTAGCCGGTAAGCCGCTAAAAGAACTGGCCAATGAGCTCAGCAAAGCCCTGGAGGGTGACGCCAACCTCGGCGGCGCCAAACTCAAGCTGGGTGAAGATTGGCTGACCTTAGAACTGCCAGACAGCCTGCTTTTCTCAAGGGCTAGCGCCACCTTGCAGAAACCGGCACGAGACTTGCTTTCGTCTTTGGCGCCGGCCTTGAGGTCGGCCAACAATTACATTCGGGTTCGAGGTTATACCGACAGCACCCCCATCAGTGATGCCATTTTTGCATCCAATTGGGAGCTGTCGGCAGCAAGGGCAGCGGCGGTACTGCGCCAACTGGTAGCTGATGGTGTTGAAGCGCCGCGTCTGGCCTTGGAAGGCTATGGCGCTTACGGCGACCAGCCCCAGACCGACCAGGCAGACCGGCGCCGGGTGGTGCTGGCGTTGTCGGTTTACGGCTGGCAAAAGCCACAGCCATTGCCGTCCAAGCCGATGCCCGGTGAGCCCGAGATCAAAGAGGTAGCCTTGCCGGGGGGCGGTGTTCGTTATACCACCCGGGAAGATAACTGAGGCGATGAGAACAGCGTGAATATCTGGACTGTTGCGAACCAGAAAGGCGGGGTGGGCAAAACCACCACCACCGTTACCCTTGGCGCCTTGTTGGCGGCCCGGGGCGAGCAAGTGCTGCTGATTGACATGGACCCTCATGCCTCTTTGACCAGCTATTTCAATCGCACCCAGGAAAACCTGGATGCCACCTTGTTTGACTTGATGTCCAGCCAGCAATTGACCCCGGCCCTTATCGACAAAGCCACCTTGGAAGTGGGCCATAACCTCTTTTTGTGGCCGGCGGCCATGGAGCTTGCCACTCTCGACCGTCAACTGGGTAGCCGCGAAGGCTTGGGCCTTTTGTTAAAGCAGCTGCTGGAAAAGCTCGATGGCCTATACGCCCACGTGCTTATCGACTGCCCGCCGGTGCTGGGGGTGTTGATGGTCAATGCTCTGGCTGCCTGCCAGCGGGTGCTGGTGCCGGTACAAACCGAGTTTTTGGCTATCAAGGGCTTAGAGCGGATGCTCCGTACCCTGTCGATGATGGAAAAATCCCTCAAAGGCAAGCGCCAGGTCACTATCGTGCCTACCATGTTTGACAAGCGTACCCGTGCCTCCCTGGAAGCCCTTAAGGAATTGCACCAGGAATATGGCGGCAACGTCTGGCAAGGCATGGTGCCGGTGGATACCAAGTTTCGTGATGCCAGCCGCGAGCATGTGCCGCTGCCGGTGCTTTCGCCCCTGGCAAGGGGGGTACAGGCCTATGAAAAACTGCTCGAGTCTCTGCTGCCGCTGGAGGTGAGTGCATGAGCCTGATGGACGACTACTTCGCCGCGCTGTTGGCCGAGCCTTCGCCGCCAGAGCCTGCCAAGAGCGAGCCCAAGGTGCAGGTCAAAGCCGAAGAAAAGGCCCCGGCCAAACCCTTTGCCGAGCGCCCGGCGCCGGCAAGCGAAGACAAGGCGACCCTCAATAAGCTGTTGGCACAGGTTCGAGCGGCCCAAGAAGAACTGGCTGTGCCCAAGGTTGAAGCCAAGGTGGCCGAGCCTCCCGCTAAAGCACCGCCCGCGCCAGTTGCGGCGCCGGTAAAACCGCAGGTAGAGGCGCCGGTTGATGTGCCGGTAGCCATGGAGCAAAAAGGCGCCGAGCCGCCGCCCCCTGAAGCGCCGGTGGACGCCGTGGTGCGGGAAGGGGACTTTCAGGTACTGCTTTTTGACGTAGCGGGGCTTGAGCTTGCGGTGCCGCTGGATAAACTGGGCGGCATCCACCAGATAGGCGAGGTGAGCCCGCTTTTTGGCAAGCCCGATTGGTTTAAAGGGCTGATGCTGCACCGCGATCAAAAAATGCGGGTGGTGGATACGGCCCGTTGGGTGATGCCCGACAAAACAAAAAATCAAGAAAATGCCGAAAACTACCGATATCTAGTGATGTTGGGGGACAGTCCATGGGGGCTGGCCTGTTATAGCCTGGTTCGCACCGAACGTATCGACAGTAGCTCGGTTCGCTGGCGCCAGGGCGGCAGCAAAAGGCCTTGGTTGGCCGGTATGGTCAAAGAACGTATGTGTGCCTTGCTTGACGTTGATGCCCTGCTGGGCATGCTCGACAAGGGCCTGGGTGGTCTGGATCTGGAAGAGAATAAGGGTAAAGCATGAGCAACAAGCAAAAGCTGGCGAAAGTGGCACAAGCTAACGACGAAGTCCTGCAGTGGGTAACCTTCCAGCTGGATAACGAAACCTACGGCATCAACGTAATGCAGGTGCAGGAAGTACTGCGTTACACCGAAATCGCGCCGGTTCCCGGTGCGCCCGACTATGTGCTGGGCATCATCAACCTGCGTGGCAACGTGGTTACGGTCATTGATACCCGCGCCCGTTTCGGCCTGGCGTCTTCTGAGGTCAGCGAACAATCACGGATTGTCATCATCGAGGCCGAGAAAGAAGTCATCGGTATTCTGGTGGACGCCGTGGCTGAGGTGGTTTACCTCAAGCGCTCCGAAATCGAGGTGGCGCCCAATGTCGGCACCGAAGAGAGCGCCAAGTTTATCCAGGGCGTGTCCAACCGCGACGGCGAGCTGTTGATCCTGGTGGATCTCAACAAAATGCTCACCGACGAGGAGTGGGAAGAGATAATGAATCTGTGATGAGCCTGGTTACCTTTCTCGAAACGCTGCTGTTATTGCTGGTGGTGGCGGTCATCGTGTTGATGTACCGCCGTCAAACGGTACTTGTCGGCCGTATTGACGACTTGGAGCGCCAGCTTCAAGACCGGGAAAACCTGCTCCATGAGATCCACTCAGGCGCCCTAGGCATGGGCCAACGGCTGTTGAGCCTGGCGGCAGACGTAGAGCGGATGCAAGGCGCCCAGGACGAGCTGAAAAGTGTCGACCCGCAAAGTAAGCTCTACAGCCGCGCCGCCAAAATGGTGGCTCTTGGCGCCGATATCGACGAGCTGATGCGCGAATGCGAACTGCCCCGCGCCGAGGCCGAACTCCTCTTTAATCTGCACAAAAAGCCCTAACCCCGAGCCCGCACCCCGCCATCTGGGGTGCGCCAATAATCGGGTTCCTTGCCCATCAGCAGCCAGGCATAGGCAATAAGCTCCGCCACGATAAGGTACAGCTCCGGCGGTATTCCCTGGCCTTGCTCAAGGCGCATCAGGCTCTCGGTAAGCGCTGCGTCTTCATGAAGCAGCAGGCCCTTTTCCCTGGCCATCTCGATAACCGCTTTTGCTTCTTCGCCGGTGAGTTTGAAGTCCAGCTTCGGCGGCTGGCTACCGTCGTAGGACAAGCCAATGGCTTTGGTTTCTTTTGGGTCGCTCATTTCACACCAATTCGTTGATACCGCCGACCGGCGGAATAAGCTTGGCCGGTACCTTGCCCTGAAAGCTCATCAGCTGCGGGGCGAGTTCTAAGTCGGCAAGGCGCTTGGCAAGCCTTGGCAGGGTGTCGTCTACCCGCTGCTTTAAAGCCGGGGTGTCGGCATAAAAGCGTACGCTCTGCACCCCGGCTTTTACCAGCAAGCGGCCAAGGCCTGGCAATGGAAAGAGCAGGGTCAACACAGCTTCGCTTTCCTGATTGCGTTTTTGCTCTTTGGGGTTGGGCCAGGCAAGCTCCAGCCAATCCTGGGCAAAGGGCAGGGGCAGCGCCCAAAAAAGGGTGTCCTGGCGGGATTGGAACTGCGCTTGCTCCAATTTGCCAAGGCCATCTGAAAGGAGCTGCTTTTGCCCTTCATCAAGGCTTTGCAGCAAGACCTTCAACGGCGCCGGCAGGGAAATGTCTTTGCTTTGCAAACGCGCACCGAGGGCGGCCAGCAACCACTGGCGAACCATGGGCGCCTTACCGTCGGCCGGATTGAGCAAGCTGGTCAGAAGTTGTGGCAACTGGCTGGTTAAAAGCGCCGGTAATACCCGGCTTAAGGCGCCGGCATCCGGGGCCGGGAGGGTCAAGCCAAGGGCGAGGCGCGCCATGTCTGGAGCGCTGCTGAGTAGGGCCGCGCTCATGGCTTTGGCCGGGGCCGATGGTGGCGTGGTCGCTGCCTGTTGTGCTCTGATGCCAACAGGAGGCAAATTTGTCGGTACTTTCATAAGGTTGTCTTTGCACTGCCTAGCCACTTTAGGTCAGTATGCTATCATCGCGACAGCTTTGACAGTCGGATGACCCTGGTGAGCTATCCCCTTATTTCTGTTGAAAATTTATCCTGCATTCGCGAAGAACGCACCCTGTTTGCCAGTCTCTCGTTTGATCTTGAGGCTGGCGAGCTTATTCAGGTAGAAGGCCCCAATGGCGCAGGCAAAAGCAGCCTGCTGGCCATTGTTGCCGGTCTTGGGGATAGCGCGACGGGAAAGGTGTGTTATCTGAACCAAGCCATTGGCGAGGTTCGGGCACAATACCATCAGGATTTGCTGTTTATTGGTCACCACAGTGGCATCAACACCGTGCTCACCCCCCTTGAAAATCTCGCTTTTTATGCCCGGATCCAACCCTGCCAGCCGCTGGACCACTGGCAGGTGCTAGATACGGTGGGCCTTTTTGGCTTTGAGGACGTGCCGGTGGGGCAATTGTCCGCTGGCCAGCAGCGGCGAGTGGCACTGGCCAGGTTGTGGTTGAGCCGCGCCCGAGTCTGGGTGCTTGACGAGCCCTTTACTGCCATCGACAAAAAAGGTGTGGCGGCGCTGGAGCAGCGGCTTTGGCAACACTGCCAGCAAGGTGGCGCGGTACTGATGACCAGCCATCAGGATTTGGCCAAACCACCGAGCCAACGATTGCTACTTGAGGCGGTCTCTTGACGAGTCTTTTTATCAGCCTTATTCGCCGCGACCTGGCCATTGCTTTTCGGCGCAAGGCCGATGTGCTCAACCCCCTTATCTTTTATCTGCTGGTAATAACACTGTTTCCCCTGGGATTGGGACCGGAGCCGCAACTGATGGCAAGATTGGCGCCCGGTATCATCTGGGTGTCGGTGCTGCTCTCGGCGCTGCTGTCTTTTGAACGGTTATTTAAAGACGACTTGGCCGATGGCAGCTTGCAGCAAATGATGCTTATGTCGCTGCCCTTGCCGCTGGTGGCGCTAGCCAAAGTGATAGCCCATTGGCTGCTGACCGCGCTGCCGCTGGTGTTGCTATCGCCCCTGGCGGCGCTGCTATTGAACCTCGATGGCGCCGGTTGGCTGGCGCTGGTGTTAACCCTGCTGGCAGGCTCGCCGGCCTTGAGCCTGGTGGGAGCGGTTGGGGTGGCACTGACTGTAGGCCTGAAGCGCGGCGGTATTCTACTTAGCCTACTGGTGCTGCCGCTTTATATCCCGGTGCTTATTTTTGCCACCGGCAGCCTCGAAGCGGCAGCCCTTGGTTTGAGCTACAGCGGCCAGTTGGCGCTGCTGGCCGCCTTTAGTCTGGGGGCTTTAACCCTTTGTCCTTTTGCCATCGCCTCGGCGCTGAAAATCAGTATTAACGGATAGGAATGGCCATGTGGAACTGGTTACACCCCTACGCTAAACCCGAACGCGCCTACTGGCTGTGCCGGCGCCTGGCGCCTTGGTTCTTCTGGCCAAGCCTCTTTGTGTTGCTGGTTGGCACGGTGTGGGGCCTGGCCTTTGCGCCCCCCGATTACCAGCAAGGCAACAGTTTTCGCATCATCTATATCCATGTACCCACTGCCATGCTTGGCATGGGGGGGTACCTGGCCATGGCTATCGCCGCTTTTGTCGGTATTGTCTGGCAGCAGCGCCTGGCTGATGTCACGGTGCAGGCTGTTGCCCCTATCGGTGCCGTCTTTACTTTTTTGTCGCTCTTTACCGGGGCGGTGTGGGGCAAGCCGACCTGGGGCACTTGGTGGGTGTGGGATGCGCGGCTAACGTCACAACTTATCTTATTGTTCCTGTACTTGGGTGTGATCGCCTTATATGGTGCCTTCAACGACAAGAAGACCGCTGGCCGGGCCGCAGGGATTTTGGCGCTGGTCGGTGTGATCAACCTGCCCATCATTCATTATTCGGTCCAGTGGTGGAACACGCTTCACCAGGGGGCCACCATCAGTAAGTTCTCCCGGCCTTCCATGGACGACAGTATGCTCTGGCCGCTGCTGATTAACCTGTTGGGTTTTGCCTTGTTGCTGACGGCGCTGTCGGTAAAACGGATGGCGACCCTCATTCTCAGCATGGAAGCCCGCCGGCCTTGGGTTGTCACACTGTTGGAGGGCCGCTGATGTATTTTCATAGCCTGAAGGATTTTCTGGCTCAGGGCACCCATGGCTTTTTTGTCTGGCTCGCCTATGGGGTGACCTTTGTCACCTTGATTGGGCTCATTATCTTGCTGTGGCAACAGGAACGCAGGTTGCTGTCATACCTTAAAAAACGCCATGCCCGCCAACAACGCCAAGCGCAAAGAAACAAAGAGGTGAGCGGTAATGAATCCTCGTCGTAAAACCCGGCTAATCGTAGCGGGGGCGGTGCTGCTGGGCCTGGCAGCCACCGCTGGCATGGTGCTCTATGCCCTGAGCCAGAACATTGATTTGTTCTTCACGCCAGGCGAGGTGGAAAGCGGCAAGGACGGTATCAAGCCGCATCCTGGCCAGCGCCTTCGCATTGGTGGCTTGGTGGTGCCGGGCACCGTCAAGCGAGATGATAAAACCCTGGATGTCCGTTTCGAGCTGACCGACAACAGCGGCTACCGGGTCACTGTATTGTATTCGGGCATCCTGCCTGACTTGTTTCGTGAAGGGCAGGGCATAGTGGCCCAGGGCACCTTTACCGATACCGGAGCGGTGCGGGCCAGTGAAGTGCTGGCCAAACACGACGAGAAATACATGCCCCCTGAAGTTTCAGAAGCGGCCATCAACATGCATAAGCGAGGGGTCAATGGTTCCTGAACTTGGCCACTTTGCGCTGATACTGGCGCTGGGTTTATCGCTACTGTCTTGTGTGTATCCGCTGTGGGGCGCCTATAAAGGGCACCTTCGGCTGATGAGCCTGGCCCGGCCTTTGGCCCTAGGCCAGTTTGTGCTGGTAGCCTTTAGCTTTGGCGCTCTGGTCTACGCCTTTATCAGCAACGATTTTAGCGTGGCCTACGTGGCGGCTCATTCAAATACCCAATTGCCTTTGGCCTATCGTATCAGTGCTACCTGGGGCGCCCATGAGGGCTCTTTGCTGCTGTGGGTGCTTATCCTCACCGGCTGGGCCGGCGCAGTGGCGCTTTTTTCAAAGCCGTTGCCGCTGCCAGCGGTAGCGCGGGTGTTGTCGGTGATGGGCATGATAGCCACCGGCTTTTTGCTTTTTATCCTCTTCACCTCCGACCCTTTCAGCCGCAGCTTACCTTTCTACCCGGTTGACGGCGCCGACCTTAACCCGTTGCTGCAAGACCCGGGGCTGGTGGTACACCCCCCCATGCTGTACATGGGTTATGTGGGGTTCTCGGTCGCCTTTGCCTTTGCCATTGCTGCTCTTTTGTCCGGCAAGCTCGACACTGCCTGGGCCCGCTGGTCTCGGCCTTGGACGGCGGCTGCCTGGTTGTTTTTAACCATCGGTATCACCCTTGGCTCCTGGTGGGCCTATTACGAGCTGGGCTGGGGCGGTTGGTGGTTCTGGGATCCGGTCGAAAACGCCTCCTTCATGCCCTGGCTGGCCGGTACGGCGCTACTGCACTCACTGGCGGTTGCCGAGAAGCGCGGGGTATTTAAGGCCTGGACCGTACTGCTGGCCATTGCTGCCTTCTCCTTAAGCCTGATGGGCACCTTCCTGGTGCGCTCCGGGGTGCTGGTTTCGGTGCATGCCTTTGCCTCCGACCCGGCACGGGGCCTTTTTATCCTGGCCTTTTTGGTGATTGTGATTGGCGGCAGCTTAACCCTCTACGCCTTTCGCGCCGCCCAGGTGCACAGCCAAGGCAGTTTTACCCTGCTGAGCCGCGAGAGCCTGCTGCTTAGCAATAATGTCTTTTTGACCACCGCCTGCCTGGTGGTACTGGTGGGCACCTTGATGCCGCTGGTGCACAAAGAGCTAGGGCTGGGCTCCATCTCGGTAGGGGCGCCCTTTTTTAACAGCCTCTTTACCTGGCTGTTTATACCTTTTGCCTTTGCCATGGGGGCTGGCCCGCTGGCGCGCTGGAAAAAAGAACCCGCCAATAAACTTATCAAAAGGCTGGTGCTGGCCTTTGGTATCAGCCTGGTACTGGGCGTGCTGCTGCCGCCGCTTATCACCGGCCAGGCCAAGGGTTATGCGATGCTGGGCTTGGTGCTGGCCTTCTTTGTGCTGGTCAGCACGTTGCAAGAAGTGCACCTGCGTACCGGCAATAAAGGCAACCTATGGCAAGGGCTCCGGGTACTTAACCGCAGCCACTGGGCCATGGTGCTTGGCCATGTGGGGCTGGCGGTCACGGTGATTGGCATCGCCCTTACCACCAGCTACTCCCAAGAGCAGGATATTCGCCTTAAAACCGGCCAAAGCTATACCCTGGCTGGCTACGCCTTTCATTTTGACGGTATTGAGCCGGTAGCAGGCTCTAATTATCAAGGCTACGGCGGCCATTTTACGGTTACCCGTGACGGTAAGCTGGAGGCCACACTCAACCCTCAAAAGCGCTTTTACACCGTGGCCCGTTCGGTGATGACCGAAGCTGGTATCGATTGGGGGCTAAGCCGCGACCTATACATTGCCCTTGGCGAGCAGCTTGATGACGGCGCCTGGGCCATCCGGGTTCATGTTAAGCCTTTTGTTCGCTGGATCTGGGGAGGCGGCATTCTGATGGCTCTGGCCGGCGTGTTGATGGTATCTGACCGGCGTTATCGCTTTGCCAGGTTGCAGGAGGCCAAGGCATGAAGAAGTTATGGCTGTTGCTGCCGCTGGCCTGTTTTTTGGTGTTGGCCGTGTTTTTGTACCGAGGGCTTTATTCCAACCCAAGGGAGTTAAACTCGGTACTGGTGGGTAAAGCGGTGCCCGACTTTCAAAAAGTCGACCTCTTTGACGATAACAAGCATTATGACCAAAAGCTGCTGGCCACCGGCCAGCCGGTACTGCTGAACGTTTGGGCCACCTGGTGCCCCACCTGCTATGCCGAACACCAGTTTCTCAACACCCTGGCTCGCCAGGGGGTGAGAATAGTGGGGGTTAACTACAAGGACGAGCGCAACGCCGCCGTTGATTGGTTGAGCCGCTTGGGTAACCCTTATGAAGAGGTGCTTTTTGACCCCAAAGGGCAGTTGGGGTTGGATCTTGGGGTGTATGGAGCACCCGAGACCTTTCTTATCGACGGGCAGGGCGTTATTCGCTACCGCCATGTCGGGGATGTGAACGACAGGGTCTGGAATCAGACCCTTAAACCTATCTACAACGGACTGAAGCCATGATGCGAACGCTGCTGTATATATTGCTGCTTCCAGTAGCATTTTATTGCGTTGCCGCCACTGCGGCCGTGGATGCCTATACCTTTACCGATCCGGCCAAGGAAACTCAGTTCAAGGAATTGATCAAAGAGCTGCGTTGCCCTAAATGCCAGAATCAGGATATTGCCGATTCCGATGCCGAGCTTGCCAAGGATCTGCGGGAAAAGGTCTACGAGATGACCGAGCAGGGCAAGAGCCGCAAGGAAATCATCAGCTATATGAAGGCCCGCTACGGGGACTTCATCCACTATCAGCCGCCGCTGCGCCTTGACACCATTGTGTTGTGGCTGGCTCCCATTTTGGTGCTGATAGCCGGCCTTATCTTTATCTTTGTTCGCGCCAGCCGTGAACAGGCCTCTCCCCTCAATGAAGAAGAAGCCCGGCGATTGTCTGAGCTGCTTAATGAGAAGGAACAACATTGATGCTGTGGCTTGGCCTGAGTATGGCTTTGATGCTGCTGCTGGCCATCGCCGTGGTGTTGGTGCCTTACCTTTCACAGCAGGGGCCTGAGCAGCGTCAGTTAAACCTGGCGTTGTACAAGGACCGCCGCCTTGAGCTGACCGGTGAGCTTGAGCAAGGGTTGGTTGACCCAAGCCGTTTTAACGAACTGGACAGTGAGCTCAAACGCAGCCTGCTAGACGATGCCGAGCAGCACCAGGGAACAGGCAAGGCGCTGGGCTGGCAAGTATTGCTGCCCGGCGTGCTGTTGATGGTGGCGCTGAGCGCAGCGCTTTACTGGCGTTTTGGCGCCTGGCAGCAACTTAGCCACTGGCAAGAGGTGATGACCGAGCTGCCAAGCCTGGCCCAGAAAGCGCTGCGGCCAGAGCCTGGCCAAAATCTTACCCCGCAGCAGATGCAGGATTTGGCCCTTGGGATCCGCACCCGCCTTAGCCAGCAGGACGACACTAATGCCTGGGTTTTCCTTGGTCGGGTGGGGTTTGCACTGGGCCAAAAGGAGCTGTCTGTTGATGCCTACCAAAAAGCGCTGGTAAGCGAGCCGGCCAATAGCTCGGCGCTTCTGGGGCTCGCCCAGGTTGAATTGCTTGATGGCGATAAGGCCGGCCTTGAAACGGCAAACAATGCCCTCAAGCGCTTATTGGCCGCCGATCCGGCCAATCACGACGCACTGTTGCTGCAAGGCTTTGTCGCTTATCAAAAGCAAGATTATAATCAGGCGCTTAGCCTCTGGCAGAAGCTAGACAACGCGCTGCCTGAGGGTGATCCGCGCAAGGCAATGGTGGCGGCAAGAGTGAGCGATGCTCGCAGTAAGCTGCAAGGCGCAGGGCACCGGTTATTGGTCAAGATTGATGTGGCGACCGAGCGCAAGGCAAACTTGCCGCCCTCGGCAACACTCTTTGTCTACGCCAAGGCGCCTCAAGGGGGTCCTCCTTTGGCAGCGGTTAGGCTACCTTTATCAAGATTGCCTACCGAAGTGGCGTTGTCGGACGCCACCTCGATGATCCCAGGGCGCAGCCTGGCGGACGCCAGCAGCTATCTGGTGGGAGCGAGGATCAGTCAAAGTGGTGTGGTGGGCCAGCAACAAGCCGGGGATCTCAGCGGTGAAATCGGGCCGGTGGATAGTTCCGAAAAGCAAGTCAGCTTGATTCTAAAATAAAAGGACGAAATAAATGCGGTGGTTGTTACCCCTTTGTGTTGCTTTCCTTGCCGGTTGTGCCAGCAAGCCCATGGTGCTGCCAGATGCCAAGGCGCCGACCCTGGCCACTGCCAACGACCGGGACCCCATTGAGAGCTTCAACCGGGAAATGTGGAAGTTCAACTGGGATGTGCTGGACCCGAACGTTGCCCGCCCGGTAACCGTTGCCTATACCAAACACGTGCCAACGCCAGTACAAACCGGCCTGCTGAACTTCGCACAAAACCTCTCTGAGCCGTCCAGCGCCCTTAACCAGTTTTTAGAATTCAAGTTCGCCCGCAGCGGCAAAACCATTGGCCGCTTCCTGCTCAACACCACGTTTGGTCTGCTGGGTTTTATCGACGTTGCTACCATGGCGGGTATTGATAAGGAAGAAACCAAGTTTGGCCAGGTAATGGGTTATTACGGCGTGTCATCCGGCCCCTACCTGATGCTGCCGGTACTTGGCCCCAGCACACCTCGGGACGAAGTGGGCGGCCTGGTGGATTATCTTTATCCCCCGCTGGCGGTGCTTAACTTCACCGAAAAGGCCATCCGCTGGGGCATTGAGGGTATCGATACCCGAGCCAAGCTTATCCCTCAGGAAGGGCTTATTAATCAAAGTGTCGACCCGTACGCCTTCATTCGTGAAGCCTACTTCCAAAAATCCTATTACGACACTTATGGCCAAGCGATGCCGCAGCCGGCTGATGACTTCGATCTTGACCAGTACCTGGACGAAGATGACAGCACCGAGCCACCGGCTCCGAGCAAAACCAAAGAATAAAAAGGGCCCTTCGGGGCCTTTTTTAATGGGCAAGTTTAAGTATTGAAGTCTTGGGTCCGCTTTGTAGATGGTGTAGGTTGCAAATAGGCAGTTTTTATTTTTTATTTTTTGCAATTGCACAAAACTAATAATCTCCTGACTAAATTGACAGCTGAACCCTTCTGAACAAGGGTTAAAAGGTCGCGGCGTAGAGAGGTTGGCGTAATTCCCATGGCAAGAGAGCGTATTTTGGTGGTCGATGATGAGCCTGTATTTTTAAAGCTCATTACCGCTTTTCTTCGCCGGCTGGACTTTGACGTGCTGGATGCCCTTAGCCTGCGTTCTGCTCTGGATACTCTGGCCCAGGAGACGGTGGATCTGGTGCTCTGCGATCTGCAATTGGGTGATGGCAGTGGCATGACGGTGCTAAAAGAGGTGAGAGACCACCACCTCGACCTGCCGGTGGTGATGATCTCCGGCACCGCCCAGATGGACGATGTCACCACCGCGCTTAGGTTAGGGGCAACCGATGTACTGCTCAAACCCATTAACGAGCTAGCCATGGTGGAGTATGCGGTGGAATCGGCGCTGGAGCGCTATCGGTTGCAGCAGGAGAACCGGCGGCTTACCGAGGAGCTAGAAGCGGCTAACGTCGAGCTGCAACTTAACCTTCGGCTTCTGGAAGAAAGCAAACTGGCCGGCCGGGAAGTGCAGCAACAGCTTTTTCCTGAAACCCTCATTCGCTGGCACGAAATCACCCTTCGTTATCAACTCTTTACCGCCAGTGAAATTGCTGACCAATTTGTCGATTACGTGGCGTTAGACGACCGCTACCTTGCCGCTATCATTGGCCGTTTCTCCCATGCTGGCAGCAACAGCGCCTTCTTATCAGTTGTTGTTAAAACGCTTTTTAATCAGCCGCTTAAGCAGTACCGGCCTGGTGAGCCCTCGGTGTTGTTAAACCCCGGCGCCTTCCTTGATTACCTCAATATCGAGCTGTTAAAAAGCCAGCTTGAACAGCCGGTGCGCGCCTTTTATCTGGTTATCGACAGAGAGAAGCATCAGCTGCACTACGCCAACGCCGGTTACCAACCCGGCCCGGTATTATCTGGCGAGCCTCTACAGGACGGCCAGGCGCCCCTTGGCATGTTCGAGTGGAGCCGCTACCAGGAGCATATCGAGCCCTTTGTGGCCAATACCCAGCTGCTGATGGCTAACCGCCCTTTGGAGTGGAACTGGCCGCTAGACCCTCGCCAGGCACTCTCTGAACAACTGGCGTTGCCCGAAGAAGGCGGGCGAGATGACGACCTGCTGCTTTTGGGCGTTTTTCACCAAGTGTGGCGGTGATCCGCGCTCTATCTGCAAAGCCTTAATTGGGCAGCTACACTCAAAAAGCCTGTGTATCGGCCTGTTTATCGCCTATACCCGCTGGATTGAGGACTTTCGATGGTAAGGACGCCTGCCTTGGGTGACACTGCCCCCGCTGCGTTAGAGCGTGTACTGCAACTGTGCACAAGCTGCCTTGGGGTTGAACGAGTGGGGGTGACCTGCCAACGGCGCCGGTGCAGCTGGTATTTCCCATCAGACCCTACCGAACAACTGCTACCTCTAGTCCGCCACACCAAAACCCAATACCTTGCCAACGGCACCCTGCACCTTATTCCGCTAACCGACGCCAACAACGTGATTGCCACCCTTGGGATATGGCATCAGGGCGAAGCGCTGCCGCCCGGTGTTGAAGAGGTGGCGGCGTTGGTTACCGAAGAGCTGAAAATGCGCGACCTTATTGGCCAGATGCCATTGCAGCAGGTCAAACTCAAGGACAGCCCGGTGGTGATAGTGATGTGGGAGGCAAACCCGGCTTTGCCGGTGTGTTTTATCAGCGACAACGCGCAGTCGTTGCTGGGCATTGATGTGATGGCAGTGCGCGCCGGGGCGGCTCGCTTTGAAGACTGGCTTGACGAAGATGATGTCAAAGCCTTCTTACGGCTGCTAAATGCCCATGCCCGGGGCGCCAGGCAATCAGAGCTTGATTACCGCCTCAAAGGGCAGAATGGCAAGGTGCACTGGGTGCGCCAGCACAGCGTTGTGCAATACGACATCAATGGCAATGTCACCGCCATTTACGGCTTTTTGTTAGAGCAAACTCATCGCAAGCAACTTGAGCTGCAAATCAAAGCCACCCGCGACCGCCTGTCCATGGTGATGGACGCCTCGGGAATGGGGGTGGCCGACTGGGATCTGGCTCAGGACCAACTGCTGATGAGCCCGCAATGTGTGGCGATGCTCGGGGTCGGGCGCGAAGAGCTGGAGCCGTGCCTGCATTCCTGGCAGCAGTTTATCCACCCGGCAGACATCAACAATGTCGACGAATCCTTGAAAAAACACCTGACTGGCCTTAGCGCAGATTTTCATTGTGAATACCGTATCTTGCTGCATAACGGCGAGGTGCGCTGGCTGGAATCGCACGGTCGGGTGGTGGAGTTTGGCAGTGATGGGCAGCCTCTTCGCATGTTGTTTATGCACCAGGACATCAGCGCCCGCAAATATCAGGAGAAAGCCAGGGAGCGCCAGCAGTCCTTGCTCAACCTCATTCACCAGGCTCAGTCCATCTTTTTGGAAGAACAAGACTTGGCGGCCGCCTGTGAAAGTATCTTTGAGCCTTTATTAGCCCTTGCCGAAAGCCAGTTTGGCTTTATCAGCGAGGTGCACTACAGCGAAGAGGCCAAGCCCTTCATGCGGGTGAAAACCATCTCTGACATTAGCTGGGACGCTCCCAGCCGCGCCCTTTATAAAAAGCACGTCCAAAACGGCCTAGAGTTTCACAACATGGAAACCCTCTTTGGCCAGGTGATCCTCACCGCCAAAGCGGTGATCTCCAATAACGTGCGCCGCGATCCAAACTCTGGCGGCACGCCCAAGGGCCACCCGCCTTTGGATTCGTTCTTGGGGCTGCCGATTTGCTATCAGGGGGAGCTTTTAGGCTTAGTGGGGCTTGCCAACCGCTCTGAAGGGTACAGCGAGGATGAGATAACCTTCCTTAACCCCCTTATCGATACCCTCGGCATGTTGATGCACGCTCGCTTGGTAGAAAAAGCCCGCTGCGAAGCCGAAGCCGAATTGGCGCTGCTGGCCAGTACCGACACCCTCACCGGGCTTCTAAACCGCCGCGCCTTCATCCGGGCTTTGAACGAAGTCATCGCCGAGCACCAACCTTACACCCTGGTGCTGATGGACTTAGACCACTTCAAGCAAATCAATGACACCTACGGCCACAGCACGGGTGACAAGGTATTGCAGCATTTTGCGCAGTTACTTCGCCAACATGCTAAATCCACCGATGTGTTGGCACGCATTGGAGGTGAGGAGTTCGTCTGGTTATTGGAGGGTAAAGACGGCATGGCCAACTATCCGTTACTTGAGGCCCTGCGCCTGGCGGTAGCGCAGCAGCCCTTCATACAAGACGGCAAGGCCGTTACTTTGACTGTGAGTCTGGGCAGCACCTTTTTGGTGGGGGCCGACGACAATGGCGATGAAGCCCTCAACCGGGCCGATGCCGCACTTTACCAAGCTAAACGCCAAGGGCGAAACTGCCTGGTTGCCGCATGAAAAAGGGGCCTGTCGGCCCCTTGATTGTTAACGCACCAGATGTAAAAAGTGCATGTGTTTCTCGTACTGATCCAGCACGTCGCTGACCACCTGCTCCTTGGTGTAGCCATAGATGTCGTAACCTTGGCCCCCTTCACGCAGATAAACTTCTGCCCGAAAATGCTTAGCCTCGTCCTTCTCTGTAAAGTTGAACTCCGGAAAGGCAAAGGTGGGGGCGGTGTAGCCGCGGGTACGCACCTCGTAGATGAAGTCGATTTCTTCGCCGTGAGACACCACCATGCTCACCCTATCTTCGGGCTCTTGCTTGACGGTTACCTCCATACCGGTGTCACGCAGCTCCTGGGCTACCGACTCGAGCACCGGCTTTACGGTTTCACCGATAAAGGCTTTAACCTCACTGCGCTTGGGCCAGGACACAATGCGCTGCAGCCGGGTCTTCCAGGTGTAGGGGTTTTTAGCGGTGGCTGGCGCTGGCGCCCTTGGGGTGGTAACGGCATGGCGAAGACTAAGCTGCTTGACGCCTTCAATGCGCAGTGCCTTCCATAGGGCGTAACACATCACCAGCATCACCACCGCAAAGGGCAGGGCAGAGGCGATAGACAAGGTCTGCAAGGCTTTGAGGCCATCTGAGCCACCTGCCACCAGCAGTGCGATGGCAACGGCGCCCTCGGTCAATGCCCAGAAGATCCGCTGCCATACAGGCGGCTCTTCACGGCCACCTGAGGTGATCATGTCGATGACCAGTGAGCCCGAGTCTGAGGAGGTGACAAAGAAGGTAACCACCAACAAAGTTGCCAGCAGCGACATTACCCCTGACCAAGGCAATTCTTTGAGAAACTTGAAGATGGCGGTGGAAGTATCGTCCTCCACTGCCTGGCCGATGCTGTCGATGCCTTGGGTGAGCATCATATGGATGGCGGTGTCGCCAAAGAAGGTCATCCACATGAAAGTAAAGCCAACTGGCACGCAAAGCACCCCAATCACAAACTCGCGAATGGTGCGGCCACGGGATACCCGGGCGATAAACATGCCAACAAAGGGCGACCAGGCTATCCACCAACCCCAGTAGAAGAGGGTCCAGCCGCCAATCCAGCTGTGGTCAGGCTTGTAGGCGTAAAGATTGAAAGTCTTATCGACGATATCGGACAGATAAGCCCCGGTGTTTTGCACCAAAGTCTGCAGCAAGAACACGGTAGGGCCGGCCAGCAGTACAAACAGCAATAGGGCAACGGCCAGCAGCAGGTTTAGCTCAGACAGGCGGCGGATACCGCCATCAAGCCCCACCACCACCGAGATAGTGGCCAGCAGGGTAATGCCGCAGATCAGCAGTATTTGTACTGTCAGATCGGTCGGTACATCAAACATATAATGCAGGCCGGCATTGACCTGCATTACCCCAAGGCCAAGAGATGTTGCCACCCCGAACATGGTGCCCAGCACGGCAAAGATGTCGACGGCGTGGCCGATGGGGCCGTGAATGCGCTCGCCAAGAATAGGGTAGAGGGCTGAGCGAATGGTCAGCGGCAGGCCATGGCGAAAACTGAAATAAGCCAGCGACAACGCCACCACTGCATAAATGGCCCAGGCGTGAATGCCCCAGTGGAAGAAGGTGATACGCATGGCCTCACGGGCCGACTCAATGGTTTGCCCCTCGCCAACCGGTGGGCTGACAAAGTGCATCACCGGTTCGGCGACACCAAAAAAAAGCAATCCAATGCCCATGCCGGCCGAGAACAGCATGGCAAACCAGGAGCCGTAGCTGAAATCCGGGTCAATATGGTCTGGCCCCAGCTTTATCTTGCCGTAGCTGCTGAACGCCAGCCCCACCACAAAGAACAGGAAGATGGCCACCGACAGAATGTAGAACCAACCAGTGTTGGTGATTATCCAGTTTTGCAAGTTGCCAAAGGCGGTTCCTGCGGTATCCGGGGCGAGCACTGCAAACAGCACCACGGCAAAGATGATAAGAGCCGAGCCAAAAAAAACCGGCGGATTCAGTTGATGGCTAATGGAATTTTCCTTGTCAGTCATATAAGGCGTCTTCTTTTTTAGGCTTTGCCTTAGTCTAAAGGGCTTTTGCGTGAGTCTCAAAGACACTTGGTTTGTTACAGTGCAATTGATTGTGTAAGGAGGGAGCTAAATGCTGCTGAAGGAAGGTATAGCAATAAAAAAGCCCCGCGTTGCGGGGCTTTGGAAGGTTAGTGCTGTTTTCGGAGCGCTTCGTGGTCGCCGACCACGTTCAGCTCTTCGTTGAGCGCCGCTTCAGTGGTATCGGCGCTGAACTTCTCGGCGCCATGCATCCACAGCACCAGTTTGCCGGAGATAAACCACAGGATGATGGCAAACAAGCAAAGGAAGATGGCGATGGAGCCGAAGATAGCCAGGATACCAGCGTCTTCGGCGCGGATCCCAAGGTTGGCTGCAAAGTGGCGCACCGACTCGTACTCACCGGCCTGCTCGGAGAAGGCGCCGATAAGGCCGCCAAGGAGCTGGGCCAGCGCCGGCATCAGGAACCAAATCCCCATCACCAGGGAGGCCAGGCGCATCGGCGCCAGCTTGGTCATCAGCGACAGGCCAACCGGCGAGATGCACAGCTCACCCAGGGTGTGGAACATGTAAGCCAGTACCAGCCAGATCATTGAGGCTTTGGCATCACCGGTAGTCTGCATCTGGAAGATACCGGCAACCAGGAAGCCAAAACCGATGGCGGTCATGAACAGACCCACCACAATCTTGATTGGCGCGTCAGGGTTCTTGTCGATTTTGTTGAGTTTCACCCAAAGGATGGAGAACACCGGCGCGAAGATCAGGATGAACATCGCGTTTAGTGACTGGAACCAGCCTGCCGGCACTTCCGAGTTGCCAATCATGCGGTCGGTTTTATCCTGGGCAAAGATATTCATCAGGCCGCCAGCCTGCTCAAAGGCCAGCCAGAACATCACCACGAAGATAAAGAGGGTAAGGATAACCCGCAGCCTGTCCAACTCGACCTTGGTCAGTGGCTGCTTCTTACCGCCGGCAGCGTCCAAAGAGCGCTTGGCACCGGCAACTACCCCGACATCCCCTAGGAAGCGCTGAGCAAAAAACAGTTGGATAACAACAGACAGTGCCATGCCGATACCGGCAGCTAGATAGCCGTAGCGCCAGCCCCAGGCCGGATCTTCACCCAAGGTGGAGCAAATAAGTGGGGCGATAAAGGCACCGAGGTTAATCCCCATGTAAAAAATGGAGAAAGCCGAGTCGCGGCGGGCATCGCCTTGCTCGTAAAGGTCACCCACCATGGTGGAGATGTTGGGTTTGAAGAAACCGTTACCGATGATGAGGATGCCAAGGCCCACATAAAACAGGCTCAAGCTATGAGGGGTTGCGGCGAACAGGACAAACTGTGCAACCGACATCAAGGCCCCGCCCAAAATAACGGCGCGGCGCTGGCCAATAAAGGTATCTGCCAGCCAACCGCCGAAAATGGGGGTCAGGTAAACCAGTGAGGTGTAGTAGGCATAAAGTTTTAGGGCTTCGGCAGTCGTCATGCCAAAACCGGGGTTTGCTGCATCAGTAGCTGCCACCATGGTCAGCACCAGCAGGGCGCGCATTCCGTAGTAGGAAAACCGTTCCCACATCTCTGTAGTAAAGAGGAGGAAAAGGCCCTTAGGGTGGCCCAGGAAGGTCCCCTGTGGGATCTGTTGACTCATTGATTGAACTCCCGTCCTTCGATGGTTCAGTTATAGTTTTGTTAGTTTGACGGCTTCTTATACCGATAGGCCCTGAAAAAGACAATAAAAGGGCGTTGTAGTTGTGATGTGGTGCGATGTAGAGCCAATTCGCGTAGAGTGCGCCAAGGGCATTAGACTGTTGGTTGTCTTGTAGGCAAACAAGTTTCACGGTTATTGCAACTTGTTAAGTCTGGGGTAGACTACCTGTCTATTGCGACATAGGAATTGTCCAGAGAGGTTCTGTGTTAGGTTGGTATCTGGTTTATTGCCGCGCAAAGCAGGAAGCGCGTGCCAAGACAAACCTCAATAATCAAGGCTTTGAGACCTACCTTCCTCGGGTGCTCAGCGAAAAAATCAGCCGTGGTAAGCGCCAGCTTGCCGAGACGGTGCTGTTCCCCAACTACCTCTTTGTACACCTTGACCCTGAAGGTGGCGATTTCTATAAAGTCCGCTCTACCCGTGGCGTTAGCGGCTTTGTGCGCAGTGGCGACAAACCGGCCCAGATCCCGTCGAAACTGATAAAAACCTTGGCTTTGAACGAAGAGCGCCTCGAGCTGGCAGGGGTCTTTGATGAAGGCTTTAAGCCTGGGCAGCGGCTACGGCTGTTGAACGGCCCGTTCAAAGGCTTGAGCGCGGTTTACACCATGAATGAAGGCCAAGAGCGCATCAAAGTGATGGTTGAGATCCTTAACAGCCAATCGCCGTTGTCTATTTCCTTAAAAGACGTTGAACGATTGTAAAGAGAGACTTGTCTTAAGGCTGCTTATCTGGCTTGCTGAGAGTGCTTTTTTAGCGGTTGACCTCTAATTTGCTACGAGTTTGAGCTTTATAGAGAAAAGTGCAATTTTTCGCCTAAAGTGGATGCAGCTCAAAGAAACGTACATCCAATAACATTTAATGTAAAAAACTGTTTTTTATCATTAGGTTAGGGTTTCTTTTTCGGGTTTAAATTGTAGGTGCTTGCTGGTAATCTAGAGGCTGTTAAGGAATGTAGGCGATCTTGTTAGTTTCATCGCTTCCCGAGACTAAAAAAGCGTCAGAATGAGCAAGTGGTAAATAGAAAATGTTGGTGCTTTTGCAGTTATCTTCATGATTTTTATATTATTAATCACCCTGATGTGAGAGTCCGCATTCAGGGTGTTGTCGTTTGTAGGTTCAGGGCCTTTTAGGCTTTTTTAAAGCCAAAAATGACAATTTGCTATGACATCAGCACTGTGGGAGCTGTAACCCAGGGGCGGTAGCGTGTCTGCGGTAATTGAAGTGGGATGTCATAACCTTTTGATTTAATTTGTTTTTATTTTTTTGTTCGGGAATGGTTTTTGGACGCTGGCAGAGTTCGGCGTACAGGGTTTCTACAGGTTCATGTGTTTTGTCATATGAGAGTTAATGGCGTTGATTACTTTTTAAACGGAGCATCGAGTGTTTAGGAAAATTGGGTTTGTTCTTCTAGCACTGCTGGCATGGGGGAGTGCCTATGCTGCGGCGTTGCCCGGCGGCATATCACCGGCAATGATTGAGCAGTTTAAGAGCCTGCCGCGTGCCCAGCAGGAACAGCTGGCAAAACAGTATGGGGTCGATTTATCCCAAATCACTGGTTCGCAAGGAGGGGAGGGCACCCGTCAGCAGAGCACCGTTTTACAACAGCGCCAGGTACTTCCAACTGATACCAGCTCCAAAGACGACAAAACACCGGATGATAACGGGGCCAAAAAACCGGTCCGTTACGGTCTAAACCTGTTTAATGCCGATATCAGTAGCTTTGCTCCGGTAGACAATGCGCCTGTGCCGGATGACTACGTTGTCGGCCCTAATGACGTTATCAATGTGCTGCTGTTCGGTAAGGAGAGCCAGCAGCTCAGCTTGAATGTGGAGCGAGACGGCACCGTTAACTTCCCTGACCTAGGCCCTATTGCGGTCGGCGGTCTGAGCTTTGGTAAGGTCAAAGCCCTGTTGGAAGGGCGAGTCAAAGAGCAGATGATTGGTATCACCGCGGCCGTTACCCTCAACAGCCTGCGTACCATCAGCATCTTTGTGGCGGGTGAAGCCAAATACCCGGGGGCATACGCCGTTCCCGCGCTCACCACCGTTACCCAAGCGCTTTTTGTCGCAGGTGGGGTAAGCGACATTGGTAGCCTTCGGCATATCGTGGTAAAGCGTGCCGGTAAAACAGTAACCAACTTCGACCTTTACGATCTGCTGCTGCGCGGTAATGCTTCAGATGACATCCGCCTGCAGTCCGGTGATGTGGTATTTATCCCGCCTTATACCGGCATCGCCGAGGTAAAAGGCGAAGTGCGTCGCCCAGCGCTTTACGAACTCAATAAAGACGACACCCTGGCTGATCTGTTGGCCATGGCTGGTGGCGCCAAGGCAGAGGCTTATCCTCAAGCCTCGGTGCTTGAGCGTATCAACAGCCAAAACCTTCGTGATATCCAGAACGTTGACCTGACCAACAGCAAAGTGCTTGCAGAGCATGTGCGTGGTGGGGACGTACTGCGGGTTGGCGTTACCTCCAATCGCACCGAAAATGCTGTGGTACTGGCTGGTGCCGTGGTGCGGCCCGGTAAATATGCCTGGCGCAAAGGCATGCATGTGCATGACTTGGTAAATAGTCTTTGGGCCGATCTGCGGCTCTCGGCTGACTTGGATTACGCCCTAGTGGTGCGTCAGGTCAATGCCCTGGGTGACATTGAAGTCAAACAGTTTGCCATTGGCAATGCGGTTACCAAGCCGGGCAGCCAGGACGACATCGCCCTGTCACCCAAAGATGTGGTACTGGTTTTTAACTACGACGACGCCAATCTTGAACGTACCAATCTTAATAAGTACATCACCAAGCAACTTCAGCCGGTGCTGGATAAATCCAGTGATGAGCGTTGGCTTTCAGACGATTTGCTAGCAAAAGGCATTCAGTCTATCCAAGACAACGCTAAGCAAAAGGATGTTAAATCGGTTGCCGGTTTTGCTATTAAAGATGCGGCTACAGATAAGCAGCAAACCCAACAAGAGCTTACTCAAGAGCGTCTGGCCGACGGTACCATTGTCTCTGTCCTGAGTGAGGCCACCCAGAACCTGCTTTCCAGAATTTTTGTCAACCCTGACCTGATGGCTTTAACACCGGAGCTAAAGCGTCAAGAATTGCTGTTCCCGGTACTGGAGAAGCTGAAAAACCAAGCTCGTAGCGGCTCTGAGCTGCAAGTCGTGTCCATCAGCGGAGATGTTAAAGTCCCTGGTGAATATCCGCTTGCCAGCGGCGCCAATATCCGCAGCCTCATTACCGCCGCCGGTGGCCTGAATGCGTCTGCCTATCTTGGCCGGGCTGAGCTTACCCGCGCCCAGGGCACCAACAAGGACATCAACGGTATTCAAGTTGCCCACCGCGCTGTTGATATCAGCGATGCGGTTAAAGGCGGTGTAGATAATATTGCCCTTGCCAGCCGAGACCACCTGAACGTCTTCTCCACTCCTGATTGGCAAGTGGACCGCACTGTGGAGATCCGTGGCGAAGTGCGCTTCCCTGGTTCCTACACAGTGCACCGCGGAGAGACGCTAGATGATGTGCTGCAGCGGGCTGGCGGTGTAACGCAGTACGCCTTTGTGGACGGCGCTGTCTTTACCCGTAAACAAGTGCAAGACAGAGAGAAAATGCAGGTCAATAAACTGATTGAGCAATTGCGAAGTGACGTGGCCACTCGCGCTCTTTCTGCCGATACGACAACCGTGTCATATCAAGACGCTATGGCGATGATTGGCGAGCTGCAAAAAATTCAGCCGGTAGGGCGCCTGGTAATCGACTTGCCGCATGTTTTGGCTGGCGATCGCGATGCCGATATGCAAGTGGAAGATGGCGATATCCTCTACATTCCGCGCAAAACTTCTACCGTTACCGTAGTGGGTGAAGTGCAACATGCCAGCAGCCATCGCTTTAAGCCTGGTATGAGTGTTGAAGACTACCTCAATCTCTCTGGTGGCTTCCGTAAGCGGGCCGATGAAGACCGCGTCTACGTTATTCGCGCTGACGGCTCGGTGATGATCCCGGGGCACAATAGCAGTTGGTTTGCCTCCAACAGCGACCAGCTCAAAGCCGGCGATACCATAGTGGTACCGCTCGATACTGAGTATATGAATAACCTGACCACCTGGAGCAGCGTCACTCAGATCATTTACCAAAGTGCGGTTGCCCTGGCGGCTATTGCAACGCTGTAAATGCTATCTGAATAAGAGGCTGCAAAATGCAGCCTCTTGCTGCTTCACTCTTATGCTGTAAACACCCTGCACTGAATTCGCAGGAATGAGGGTTCCATGAAGGACGCTGAATTTCCCACTTCCCAGCACTATCAACCGCAGCTGGCTATCCAAGACGATGAGATAGATCTTCGCGAGTTGTTCGCCGCTATTTGGCGAGGAAAATGGCTGGTCATTACTTGCACAGCCTTTTTTGCCATAGCCTCAGTCGCCATTGCCTTATATCTCCCCAATATCTATAAGTCAGAGGTGCTTCTCGCACCCGCTGAGCAGCAACAGCAAGGCGGCATTGCTGGCCTAGCAGGGCAGTTTGGTGGCCTTGCCTCTCTGGCGGGGATAAACCTTGGCGGTGGTAGTACCGACAAAACCACCCTTGCATTGCAGGTTTTGCAATCCAGAGAGTTCATCGGTAACTTTATCGACAAGCATCAAATTTTGGTGCCACTGATGGCAGCAAAAGGCTGGAACAGAGATACTGACTCGCTGATCTGGGATACCGACGTCTACAACCCCGAAAATAAAACCTGGGTGCGTAAGGTTAAGCCTCCTTTTCAGCCGAAACCTTCTGCCCAAGAAGCCTACAAAGAATTTACTAAAAATATATTAAGTTCCAGCCAAGATAAAGAAACCGGCATGGTCACCGTTTCGGTTAGCTTCTACTCGCCAGAAATGTCACAGCAATGGGCGACTTGGTTGGTAAAAGACCTTAATGATGTGATGCGCCAACGTGATATGGCTGAAGCTAAAAAAAGCATCCAGTATTTGGATGAGCAAATCAATAAAACTAATCTGACTGACCTTCGCACCATGCTCTATCAGTTAGTGGAACAACAAACTAAGACGCTGATGTTTGCCGAAGTGCGTGATGAATATGTGTTTAAGACGGTAGATCCAGCAATCGTGCCCGAAGAGAAAGACAAGCCTAAACGTGCTTTGATTTGTGTACTGGGTACGCTACTAGGAGGCATGTTAGGTGTAATGATTGTTTTGGTAAGGCATTTTTCCCGTAAATCCTGAGGTGTAACATGGACCTGTTCCTCCCTGCTATTGTTGCCTTTGCATTAAGCTGCATTGCCGTTACCGTTGCTAAGCCTATCGCTATTAGAGCTGGTTTGGTTGATGTCCCTAATGCTCGTAAACACCATGATGGTCATATACCTTTGGTTGGCGGAATTGCCATTTTTATCGCTGTACTTTTTGCAGTGATGATATTCCTCCCCAAAAGTCAGGCCATTAATATCTTCTTATTATCGGCAGCGCTGATTGTATTCATTGGTGTTTTAGATGATAAATACGATTTGAAAGTCTCTTTCCGGCTAATGGCGCAAGCACTGGCTGCGTGCATGATGATTTTTGGTGCAGGTTATTATCTCGAAAACTTGGGTAATCTTGTAGGCTTGGGTGATATTCATCTTGGCTATGCTGGGATAGTCTTAACGGTAATTGCTGTTATTGGTGCTATAAACGCTTTTAATATGGTGGACGGTATTGATGGCCTAGCAGGGTCACTGAGCGTAGTTAGCTTTGTTTCGTTAGCTGTACTCTTTGGATTGGTTAACAGTCCATGGACAGTAGTTCCTGTGCTTTTCGTCGGAGCCGTGCTGGCCTATTTAATGTTTAATTTAGGCTGGCCAAGTAAACGTGTCAGTAAAGTTTTTATGGGTGATGCTGGCTCCATGCTCATCGGCCTTTCAGTAGTCTGGATGCTGGTAATTGGTACCCAGTCCAGCCACACGGCCTTCAAGCCAGTCACGGCACTTTGGATCATAGCCATGCCACTGATGGATATGACGGCCATCATGGTTAGACGCATAATGAAACGTCAATCTCCCTTCAAACCGGATAGGGACCATTTGCATCATATTTTTATGCGGGCCGGGTTTTCCCCTCGGCAAGCCCTGGCGATCATTATTGTCAAGGCGCTATGCCTAGCAGTATTGGGCATATTGATGGAATATTATAGGGTTGCTGAGAGCTATTCCCTGCTGTGCTTTCTAATCATTTTTGCTACTTACAGCTGGAGTATTAACCACATCTGGCAGGTAGTAACTTTCATTAGAAAAGTAAGAACCTAATAGTTTCAGTAGGATAATATGTTGAAAATATTAATAACCGGCGGTGCTGGCTTCATTGGTTCAGCTGTAATTCGCCATGTCATTAGTCACACCGCCGATTCAGTGGTGAACGTTGACAAACTCACCTATGCCGGTAACCTCGAGAGCTTGGCTGAGGTCAGCGGCAGTGACCGCTATGCCTTCGAGCAGGTCGATATCTGCAATCGCGGCGAACTGGAACGGGTCTTTGCCGCCCACGCCCCGGATGCAGTCATGCATCTGGCGGCCGAGAGCCATGTCGACAGATCCATTGACGGCCCTGCGGCTTTTATCGAAACCAACATCCTTGGCACTTATACCCTGCTAGAAGTAGCGCGCCACTATTGGCAAGGCCTGGATGCGGAGAAAAAAGGGCGCTTCCGTTTCCACCATATCAGCACCGATGAAGTCTATGGTGATCTGCACGGCAAAGAGGATCTGTTCACCGAACAGACGCCTTACGCGCCCAGTTCTCCCTACTCGGCCAGCAAGGCCAGTTCCGATCACCTGGTCCGTGCCTGGCAGCGTACTTACGGCCTGCCAACCCTGGTGACCAATTGTTCCAACAATTACGGGCCCTACCACTTCCCGGAAAAGCTCATCCCGCTGATGATCCTCAATGCCCTGGAGGGTAACCCCCTGCCTGTCTACGGCAAGGGTGATCAGGTGCGCGACTGGCTTTTTGTCGAAGACCATGCCAGAGCGCTTTATAAGGTTGTCACTGAGGGAGCAGTAGGGGAGACATACAATATCGGTGGCCATAACGAAAAGCAGAATATTGCTGTCGTGCAGGCCATCTGTGCCCTCCTGGAGGAGCTGGCTCCCAAGTCGCAGGGCCTCAAGCACTTCACCGACCTCATTAGGTTCGTCAAGGATCGCCCCGGCCACGACCTGCGCTATGCCATCGATGCCTCGAAAATAAAGGCTGACCTAGGCTGGGAGCCGCAGGAGAGTTTTGAAAGTGGCATCCGCAAGACAGTACAGTGGTATCTGGCGAATCTTGATTGGTGCCGGCGCGTCCAGGATGGCAGTTATCAGCGTGAGCGCCTGGGAGTGGCCTTATGAAGGGCATCATATTGGCCGGTGGCTCCGGCACCCGGCTTTATCCCATCACCAGGGGCGTTTCCAAGCAACTGCTGCCCATCTACGACAAGCCGATGATCTATTACCCCTTGTCAGTGCTGATGCTGGCCGGGATCCGGGACATCCTGATCATCACCACCCCGGAAGATGCCGAAGGTTTCAAGCGGCTGCTGGGGGACGGTAGCCAGTTCGGCATTACTCTTAGCTATGCCGAGCAGCCCAGCCCTGAAGGCCTGGCCCAGGCCTTCATCATTGGTGAAGAGTTCATTGGTGACAGCAGCGTTTGCTTGGTGCTAGGCGACAATATTTTTTACGGACAAGGATTTGGCTCTAAGTTGAGGCAGGCCGCTAAGCGTACTACGGGGGCGACAGTCTTTGGCTATCAGGTCAAAGACCCCGAGCGTTTCGGCGTCGTCGAGTTTGATACCCAGCAACGTGCCATTTCCATAGAGGAAAAGCCAGCTAAGCCCAAATCCCATTTCGCTGTCACCGGCCTCTACTTCTACGATAATGATGTGGTACGCATCGCCAAGGATGTGCAGCCATCGGCTCGAGGGGAATTGGAGATCACCACTATCAACCAGGCCTACCTGGAGCGGGGCGATCTACAGGTGGAACTGCTTGGACGAGGCTTCGCCTGGCTTGATACTGGTACTCATGAAAGCCTATTAGAAGCGGCACAGTTCGTCGAGACCATAGAACGCCGACAGGGCTATAAAATAGCCTGCTTGGAAGAGATATCGTTTTATAACGGATGGCTTTCTGAAGATGATATATTATCAATTTCAGCAGACTTAACGAAAAATGGGTACGGCCAATATCTGCTCTCACTTATCCATGATGGAGAAATAAGGTGATATTACATATCGCGCCATCAGAGAAGTTCATCCCTTCTTTTATTGAACTCGTAGATAAAGAGTTCGATATTGGAAAACATCACTTTTGGCTGTCAGGGAATCATGATGATTATAAACACAGGAGTAGAGAGCAGGTATATCTGGCGAAGTCCAGTGTACTGGGTAAACTCAAAGGGTTATTAAATTTATTAATAAAGTCGAATGCTGCGGATAAAATAATTCTCCACGGTATTTTCGATACTTCTGTTTTAGTTTTTTTATTTTGCAATCCTAGATTTTATAAAAAGTGTTATTGGGTTATATGGGGAGGGGATTTGTATGCGTACAACTATAGGAATTCAAGCTTAAAATGGTATGTTAAAGAGATCTTTAGGAAACGAGTCATAAAGAAGATCGGAAATTTAGTTACATATATCGAAGGAGATGCTGAACTTGCGAAAAAGTGGTACGGAGCGGAAGGTCATATACATCAGTGTCTGATGTATGAAAGTAATGTTTATCATGAATTTCATATAAAAGAAAAAAAAGAAAAGTCTATTAATATTCAAGTTGGAAACTCAGCTGATCCAGCTAACAATCACTTTGAAGTTTTTGATGATATTATAAAGTTTCGCAGTGCTAATGTGAAAATTTTTGTACCCTTGTCTTACGGCGATAAAAAATATGCAGATATGGTTATAAAAAAAGGATACGAGCTTTTTGGAGAGAATTTTTTTCCATTGACTACTTTTATGTCCTTCCAAGACTATATCCAATTTTTAGGTGACATAGATATTGCTATATTTAGCCATCGTCGACAGCAAGCGATGGGTAATACGATCTCATTATTGGGACTCGGGAAAAAAGTTTTCATAAGAGATGACGTTCCACAATACAAACTCTTTATAGATATGGGAGTTTCTGTGTCAAGCGTGAAAAACCTTGAAATAGTGCCGCTAGCTATCGATGTAAGAGAGAAAAACAAGTTGATTATAGCCAGTTTTTTTTCAAGAGATAAATTAGTTTCGCAGTGGAAAGAGATTTTTAATAGATGATTAGTGCTGGTTTTTATCTTCTTGGTTTGAAAGGGTTTAGTGTTTTAAAAGGGTTTGTTGAGAAAATGGGCCCTGAGAAAGTTGGCGTTGTTTGTATTGGAAAAGACGGAGGTGTAGAAAATGATTATCATCATGAAACATCCTCGTTTTGTAAATCCAATAACATCACGTTCTACTTTCGAGGGGAATCTCCTAAGGGAAGTGCAAACTACTTCTTTGCAATTGGTTGGAGGTGGATTATCTCCGACGATGCAAACTTGATAGTGCTTCATGATTCTTTGCTTCCACAATATAGAGGATTCTCTCCACTAGTTAACATGTTAATTAATGGAGAAAGTAAAATTGGGGTTTCTGCAATAAAAGCATCGAATGAGTATGACCGTGGAGATATCCTTGGTCAAAAGGAGGTGAATATTACGTACCCAGTTAAAATAAGCGATGCAATTGATAAGCTTTCCGTGATTTACTCAGATTTGGTTGTTAGTGTATATTCATCAATCACAAATAAAGATACCCTTGAAGGCATAAAACAAGATAACGACCTTGCGAGCTATTCTATGTGGCGTGATGGGTTCGATTACGTTATAGATTGGTCTCAGGATGCTGAGCGAATTATACGATTCATAGATGCACTCGGGTCACCATATTTAGGGGCTTTAACTTACATCAATGGACGCAGTGTCAGAGTCAAAGATGCTCAGCTATTTGATGATGTATCTATAATTGACCGAGAGGTTCATGTTGGGAAACGTATCTTTTCAAAAGATGGTAAACCAGTAATTATATGTGGGACAGGACTACTATTAATCAATAAAGCTATTTTTGAAGATAATGGCAAGGAAATTTTTGAAACAATTCCATTCAGAGTTAGATTCGGTTAGTCAGGGCGATTAAAAATGATAGCATTTAATATTTTTCCTTATACTGGTAATGAAGAGCAATATGTTTTAGATGCTATGCGAAGCAAACGAATTTCTGGTGATGGTGGGTTTACGAAGCGATGTCACCAGTGGTTCGAAGAGAACTTACATTGTGTTAAAGCTTTACTGACGCCTTCCTGCACACATGCTTTGGAAATGGCTGCAATTCTTATTGATATTCATCCCGGAGATGAAGTCATAATGCCGAGTTATACTTTTGTCAGTACAGCTAATGCCTTTGTACTTCGCGGAGCTAAAGTTGTTTTTGTCGATATCCGGCCGGACACTATGAATATCGATGAACGGCTTATCGAAGAGGCCATAACGGAAAAAACAAAAGCTATTGTCCCGGTTCACTATGCGGGTGTGTCTTGTGAAATGGATACCATCATGGCTATAGCTGAAAAGCATGGCCTCTTTGTTATTGAGGATGCTGCTCAAGGCATGATGTCAAGCTATAATGGAAAACCCCTAGGGACAATTGGACATCTGGGAGCTTATAGTTTCCATGAGACTAAAAATTACACCAGCGGTGGTGAAGGCGGCCTGCTTATCATCAACGATGATCGTTTCAAAGAGCGAGCAGAAGTTATTCGCGAAAAAGGGACCAATCGAAGTCAATTTTTCAGGGGTATGGTAGATAAATATAGCTGGGTAGATATAGGAAGCAGTTATTTACCATCAGACATCCAAGCCGCGTACTTATGGGGGCAATTGGAGATGGTTGATGTAATAAATAAGTCTAGACTCGAAATTTGGCAATCGTACAAAGAAGAACTTCAACCATTAGTTCGGGCAGGCATAATTGAATCACCTTTTGTGCCGTCAAATTGTTTACATAATGCACATATGTTTTATGTCAAAGTCTCTAATCTCGAAGATAGAAGCGAGTTGATTGAGTATTTAAAGGCGAACGACGTAACGGCGGCTTTCCATTACGTTCCTCTCCATTCATCAACAATAGGCATGGAATTTGGTGTTTTCTCTGGTGAAGATAAATATACTACCATTGAAAGTGAAAGACTTATTCGTCTACCTCTTTGGTATGGTATGACCAAGCAAGATGTATCACTAATTATAAGAAAAATAAAAGAGTTCTACGCTTGAATATAAAAACCATATTTGCATTTTCATTAGGACCTATTGGTTCAGCTGTATTGAGTGTTATCGCACTTCCAATCATTGCGTGGTACTATTCGCCAGAAGATATTGGGCGTATTTCTCTATTACAAACTGCGATAAATCTTTGCACAATATTTTGTTGTCTAGGGTTAGACCAAGCTTATGTTAGAGAGTTTCATGAGAGTAAAGACAAATCATTGCTTTTAAAAAGTTGTATTTTACCTAGTTTTTTTATTCTTTCACTTGTTTTTTTAGCACTTCTAACACAACCTGGTCTTGTATCGTATTATTTGTTTGAGTATAAAAATAACGCTATAAGTTTTATTGTTTTATTTTGTTTTCTTATGGCTTTTTTCATTAGATTTTTATCACTCATTCTTCGAATGCAAGAGAGAGGGTTTACTTTTTCTTTAAGCCAGATCGCACCTAAAGTGATATTTTTACTGTCAATTATTATATTTGCTAAATCATACCATTCACACCAATTTGAGCAGCTTCTGATATCTCAAACTATATCGCTTTGCTTTACCTTTCTATTTTTTTTGTATTCGACAAAAGATGCATGGATGGAAGCATTAAAGAAGAAGCTCGATTTGCAACATTGCTTAGGACTGATTAAGTTTGCGTATCCATTAATTTTTGGTTCTCTCGCCTTCTGGGGCTTAACGGCTACTGATAGGGTCTTTTTAAGAAATTTTTCAAGTTTTGAAGAGTTGGGTATTTATTCTGTAGCTGTAAGCTTCGCTGGAGCTGCGATTATTTTGCAAAGTATATTTTCAACTGTTTGGGCTCCAATAGTCTATAGAAAGTATTCAGCTGGAGCGGACTTAGATAAAATAGAAAAAATAATTAGATATATTTTACTTATGGTAATGATTTTTTTCTGCACTGCAGGAATGTTTTCTTGGGTATTTAATCTATTTCTACCTAAAGACTATGAAAATGTTAAATTTATTCTTACCGCATGTTTAGGGTACCCACTTTTATACACTTTGTCTGAGACAACTGTTGTTGGAGTGAATATTTCTAAAAAGACCTTTTATTCGATGCTGGCGTCCTTGCTTGCTTTTCTCATTAACGCCGTCTGTAATTATTTCTTAGTGCCCTTATATGGTGCAGCTGGTGCTGCTGCTAGTACTGCCTTTTCATTTTGGATTTTCTTGGTATTAAGAACCGAATTTTCAATTTTGCTTTGGAAAAAAATAAAAAGAGGACAGCTTTATGCGTTTTCTTTTATAGCTACGGCTATGGCCATCTTAACAGCATTGTATGGATCTATTATCGGGTGGTGGGGACCGGTAACTTGGCTTCTGTTGTTTCTTTTCGTGCTAATAGTCTTTTTTAGAGAATTTCACGAGATTGCTTCATGGTCAAGAATGAGAATTAACCTCAATAGAGTGAAATAGAATGTGCCTTCTATCTTGGTGAAATTTTTGTCTAGTCAAATCTCGTTCTAGGGAATTAGAAAGTGGAAAAAATCCTGGATGTATTGGCTGCCATTAGCCTTCTATTTCTGGCTTTTCTTTTAGTCTCAAAGTTTAAAGCGGGGAAAACCAATTCAGATCGGTTGATTTGGCTTGTGCTATTCTCCTTCGTGATTTTATTGTTTACGTTTAGAGATTTAGGACTCGACTTGGAAAATTATAGGGCATTCTATGATGGCTCCGTTATCCAGTCGTCAATAAATAATTCCACTTTTGAGTTCGATTTTGAAATTGGTTGGTTGACTGTTATCTTTTTCTTTAAAAAAATAGGACTTTCTTTTCATTTTTTTTTGTTTTTCTCGTCGGCTATACCTATTTATATAATCTACTACATCGCTAAAAAAAATGACAAAGAAATTAAAACTCCGGTGGTTTTTATATTCTTTATGGCATTTTTGTTTTGGGACGCCATTGATATAATAAGAGCTTTCTTTGCTTCCGCCCTTATATTACTATCTATCTATCAAATTAGTGAGAATAAAAAAATCAGGGCGGCAACACTTATGTTGCCTTCAGTTGCTTTCCATAATAGCGCGATATTGTCTCCGCTTGCTTTTATATTAAGTAAATTCCGAGTGAGTCCCTCGTTTGCGTATTTTGGTTTAGCACTGTCGGCTTTTCTCGGAATTATCGTTTATCTTTCCCTCTCTTTTATTTCCATCGGAAGTGGTTATGACCATAGAGATGGTAGCTTTTTTCAAGAACTCATTTTTAAGATAAATTACTATCTTGTTTACTACCAACAGCACGGATATAAATTTATCAATGCTACTCATTTTTTTCTTAGCGAAGCGAGGACTCTGCTAAATTATCTATGCTATACATTCATTTTTTTCTTCTCAGTCAAGTTACAACATGACTCAAACCGGTTTGTTGAATTGCAGTCTAGGATATTCATATTTACCGCATTTATTTATACATTTTTTGTATTTTCCGGACTATCTGTGCTAGGTATAAGAATATTAATGCTTTTGAATCTAGGTTGCTTATTCATAATGGCAAGAGCATTTTCAGATAGCTGGTTGAAAAAAAAATGGATGGTCGCTTTCTCTCTTCTTTTATTTCTTCGATTTGTTGTCTACCTGCTTTATTTAGCTGGACTTCACCAGCCTAAGAGCCCATTTTTTTTAGGCCTGTGACATCGATTCAAGATAATTATTTTTAATATATTTAATAGGTTAGCTAATATTGATTTTGCCGATGGTAGAGATATGGATAATGAAATTTAACGCGTCATATCAATATTGATTTTTAGTCCGTATAAGTATTTTTATCGCCAGGACGCTCACCAAGGTCTATTGTTTATGGAAAAAGATAAAAGTCAGTGCCGAATTGCCGTAATATTTTTTGCGTTCAATCGCCCTCATAAACTGAAGGAAACTATTAGGTCTTATAAAAAATGTTCAGAGAGACAGCTAAGTGACATTTTCGTTTTTGTCGATGGAGCAAGAAACGAAAATGACAAAGAAAAAATTAACGAGTGTCTATTTGTAACAACTACCGAGTTGCCAGCGGCCACTATTAGTGTCAGGGACTACAACTTGGGGCTGAAGCAGTCTATATGGCAGGGGGTCACTGAAGTACTCTCAAAGTATGATGCCGCTATTGTTATTGAAGATGATCTAGAATTGGCGCCTGATTTTTATCGCTATATGAGAGCCGGCTTAGAGCGTTATCAATTTGAAGATAAGGTGTGCCAGATATCCGGATTTAACTACTTAGGTAATGGTAGCAATTCGAAGGATTGCTTTTTCTTGCCTTTGACAACTTCTTGGGGTTGGGCTACTTGGGCCAGAGCTTGGCGGGATTTTAGTGTTGAAGATACACTTTCCTTAAAAAATTTATCTTTAGAAGAAAGAAAATTCAATCTGGAAGGATCTTTTCCTTTTCTTTCTATGCTTAAAAAGGAAGCTGATGGGAAGGTCAACTCTTGGGCCATACGTTGGTACTTGTATTCTTTTCTTCATAATAGACTCACTTTGTATCCTCCTACAACGATGGTAAATAATGATGGGTTTGATAGTAGCGGGACCCATGCTGCTAATAAGTCTGGCTCTTTATTTAGCCAGGTAGAGGTATCGGTATTGAGTGAGATAAGGTACCCTGCAGATGTAGATATTGATAAAATTCAATTAAGTCTTTTGATTTGTAAATTTAATAAATTTAAGACAAAGGTATTATGGAATAAATTCGTTTCTTATTTTAGGATATTATTTAATTAATGAAAAACTATATAAAACGCTATAACTTTATCAGCTGGCTAATTGGTAATATCTATGGTTTACTATTTGGTTTATTAGGTTTTTTTTACCGGATAAAATATATTGGTAGCTGCACTATTGCTTGGTCCGCTCGTATTGTGGGCTGGAAAAACCTGAGAATTGGAAAAGGTGTAGTGTTATGTCACGACACGTGGATTAATGTCTCTCATAGGAAGTCGGCTAATATCTCTATAAGTATTGGTGATAAAAGCTTTGTTGGTGTCAGAAATTTTTTTAGTGTAGGAAATAGCATTGATATTGGCAGCTACTTTTTGACTGCCTCTAATTGTTCTTTTATTGGTGCCTCTCACATTGTTGATGATCCCTTTTCTCCTTACCTGTCTACCGGTGTCACCCAAAAAAACGACATTATTATTGAGGAAAATTGTTTCTTTGGTTATGGCAGCAGTGTTGTTGGAAATGTACGTATAGGAAGGGGCTCAATTATTGGTGCTCATGCTGTTGTGTTGGGTGATATACCACCCTTTTCCATTGTTATCGGTAATCCCGCTCACGTTGTAAAGCGTTTTGATTTTAAGTCAGGAACGTGGACAAAAGAGTTTGACGGACTTGACGAGAGTCTTGTCCCGTCCAGAGAAGAATACAAAGAAACACTGGATAAAAAATCTTTTAATCCACTATTTACATCCATCTTGGCTAGCCGTTTGCTGTCCAGTATTTATTGAGTAATCTAATGAGTAATGTATTGATAACCGGCTGTTTTGGCTTTATCGGTTCTGCATTGATGAAGAAGCTTCGCCTTGAAGGACACAGAGTTTTAGGCGTAGGTAGGGGAATTCTGCCAGCGGAAGAGGGGAAAGGCGATGATTACATCTGTGGAGACTTGAACTCTACTTTTTTAGCCTCATTCTACGCTAAACATGATTTTAAACCTGATTATGTTTTCCATCTTGCTGGCAGCGCATCTGTTGCTCGTGCTGAGGCCAGCCCTAGTGAGAGCTTGGAAAATAACGTCGTAACGACTTTGAGATTGCTTGAATGGGTTAGGTGTTATTGTCCTTCGGCCAAAGTGATTTTTTCCTCTAGCGCTGCTGTTTACGGCTCAAATGAAAGCAATTCCTTGTTAAAAGAGAGTAATATTCCTTGTCCTGTCTCTACTTATGGTCAGCATAAAATTTTTGCCGAAGATATTGCCCTTAGTTATGCGTCCAGATCGGAATTGGATGTTAGGATTGCTCGATTGTTCTCTGTTTATGGTCCTGGGCTGAAAAAACAGTTCCTTTGGGATTTTTGCAACAGGGTATCGGAGAATCAGTCCTCGTATCTAGAAATGTTTGGCTCCGGTGATGAGCTTAGGGATTGGATATTCATCGATGATCTTGTTTCTATGCTTTGGAATTTTGCCCAGAATGATAATTGCCAAGTAGTGATGAATATAGGTACTGGTGTGGCTAACACTGTGAAGGGGCTCGCGGAGCTTATTCTTAATGAGTTTGGGCGTTCAGATATTAGGCTGGATTTTAACGGGAATAAAAGAATAGGAGACCCAGTTTCTCTGGTTGCTGACGTGTCTAGGCAGTCTTGTCTTAATTTTCCTTGCCAAGTGGACTTGGCGACAGGTGTAAAGCATTATGTTCAGTGGTTTTTGAATGAGCGATGATCTAAAAAGGCTGGCCATTTTTTGCCCTGACCATAAACTATGGATGGGCGGAGTGAATTACTATGTTAGGATTTGTGAAGCCCTAGATAAAATGGCATTACCAATTGAAGTTGTGGTTTTTATGCCCCCTGGTACTCCAGATTACATTCGGGCATCCTTCGAAAAAATGAGCTTTGTATCATGCAAGGTTGTCGATTCTACAAAGCAGTCCTTTAAAGATCTAATCACTGCTCTTGTATCGGGTTTAGACCCTACTGTTAACAAACTTCTTCGTCTGCATAATATAAATATGGTTATAGAAAATGCTGCATTCTATGGCTGGAGGACGCGCTTTAGGGTAATCAGCTGGGTGCCTGACCTTCAGCATGCATTTTTGCCACATTTTTTTTCTTTATCTACTCGAGTTAAAAGAGATTTCGGTTTTTTCCTTCAGTCACTCTTCCGAAAAGACATTATAGTAAGTAGCCAGGATACAAAGAGATCTTTCTTAGAAAGATACCGTGTTTCAGATAGGTGTAAAATTAAAGTCGTGCGATTCTCTCCTAATGTGGTTGGTACTGAAAGACCCCTGTTGTCTTTGGACAAACTACAATCGAAATTTGGTTTTCGGCAGCCATATATATTCATGCCAAATCAATACTGGCCTCATAAAAATCAAAAGCTAGTGGTCGAGGCTATTCAGCATCTCAGAGAAAGCGGGCGCAAGCCACTACAAGTCATATCGACGGGAAACTTCAATACAGAATGTTACAAGCAGATCAATGAATTTCTTGAGCGAAATGAGCTTTTAGATGATTACAAGGTACTAGGCTTTGTAAGTAATGATGAGTTGGAGAGTTTGCTGTATTACTCTAAAGCCTTGCTTAACCCATCCCTTTTCGAAGGTTGGAATTCTTCAGTTGAAGACGCTAAGGCAAGAAAAAAATTCCTTATCCTTTCCGATATACCTGTCCATAGAGAACAGGCTGATATCAATGTATCGTTTTTTGGTGTTAATGATAAGAGGCAGTTAGCAGAGCTTCTAGATGAGAGTTTCTGCATTCCCGAAATTGTTTCGGGAGGGAATTATTTTCTGCAGTTTGTCGATGACTTAAAAAAAATTTTCAAGTGAGGTAAATATAATGAAAAAAGCATTTATTACTGGTGTTACGGGTCAAGATGGTTCCTATCTTGCTGAGTTCCTTCTGGAGAAGGGGTATGAGGTACACGGAATCAAACGTCGTGCTTCATCTTTTAACACTGAGCGTGTTGATCATATTTATCAGGACCTTCATGAAGATAATCCACGATTTTTTTTGCACTATGGTGACCTGACCGACACGTCGAATCTTGTTCGCTTGATTCAAGAGATACAACCTGATGAAGTTTATAATCTTGGTGCACAGTCTCATGTCGCTGTCTCTTTTGAATCGCCAGAATATACAGCGGATGTAGACGCGATGGGTACACTCCGGCTACTGGAAGCCATACGCATCTGCGGCCTTGAAAAGACGACTCGTTTCTACCAAGCTTCAACATCTGAGCTTTATGGCTTGGTACAGGAGATTCCGCAAAAGGAAACTACACCTTTTTACCCTCGCTCTCCCTATGCTGTAGCCAAAATGTACGCTTATTGGATCACAGTTAACTACCGTGAGTCCTACGGTATGTATGCCTGTAATGGTATTCTCTTTAATCATGAGTCACCGCGTCGCGGCGAAACGTTTGTTACCCGTAAGATCACCCGTGCGCTGGCCAATATCTCCCAAGGTTTGGAGTCCTGCCTTTACCTGGGCAACATGGACTCTTTGCGTGATTGGGGGCATGCCAAAGACTATGTACGGATGCAATGGATGATGCTGCAGCAGGAGCAGCCAGAAGACTTTGTTATTGCTACAGGTAAGCAGATTTCCGTTAGGGAGTTTGTTCGCATGTCTGCGAAAGAGCTGGGCATAGAACTTGAATTTACCGGCAAAGGCGTTGATGAAATTGCAATAGTGAAATCTGTCGTTGGAGAGAAATCCACGGGAGTGAACGTTGGTGATGTTGTTGTACGGGTTGATCCCCGTTATTTCCGTCCGGCCGAAGTAGATACACTCTTGGGTGATCCTTCTAAGGCCAAAGCAAAGCTGGGCTGGGTACCTGAGATCACAGTTGAACAGATGTGTGCTGAAATGGTGGCGAGTGATCTGGATAAAGCACGCCGGCATGCCTTACTTAAGGCTCATGGTCACGATGTCTCGCTGTCTTTGGAGAATTAAGGTTGAGCAAGAAAAAGATCTTTGTTGCTGGGCACAACGGTATGGTGGGCTCAGCAATAGTACGTCAGTTACGGCAGCGTCCCGACGTAGAATTAGTCCTTCGGAGCCGCTCTGAATTGGATTTATTGGACCGACAGGCTGTAACCAAATTTTTTTCTGATGTAGCGATAGACGAAGTGTACTTAGCTGCCGCTAAGGTCGGTGGAATTGTTGCTAACAATGACTACCCAGCGGACTTCATTTACCAGAATCTACTGATTGAGTGCAATATTATTCACGCTGCGCATATTTCTGGTGTTCACAAATTACTCTTCTTAGGGTCTTCCTGTATTTACCCTAAATTTGCAGTGCAGCCGATGCGTGAGGATGCATTGCTCAGCGGTACTTTGGAACCGACAAATGAGCCTTACGCTATTGCCAAGATTGCTGGCATTAAACTATGTGAGTCCTATAACCGACAGTATAGTCGAGACTATCGTAGTGTGATGCCGACCAACTTATATGGCGAAAACGATAATTTTCATCCGGAAAATTCCCATGTGATTCCGGCATTGATGCGCCGCTTCCATGAAGCCAAACTTGCAAGTGAGGAGAAAGTTGTAGTTTGGGGATCGGGAAAGCCAATGCGGGAGTTTTTGCATGTAAATGATATGGCTGCAGCCTCCATATTTGTAATGGAGCTTGATGCATTACATTATCAGGAAAATATCTCCCCTATGTTGTCGCACATTAACGTCGGCACCGGCGTTGATTGCACTATCCGTGAGTTGGCGGAGACAATGGCCCAAGTCGTTGGCTTTAAAGGCGATATTGTTTTTGATGCCAGTAAGCCAGACGGCACCCCCCGAAAACTGATGGACGTGTCTCGTCTAAGCTCAATGGGGTGGCGCTACAGTATCGAATTAGAGCAGGGCCTTGCCGATACCTATCAATGGTTCCTGGCTAACACTGCCGGTATCCGAGTATGAGTATACTACCGTTATCAACTTTCTTAACGGTAGTTGAAAATGCTCCTTTGGTATCTATCGATCTGCTGGTAGGTGACGGTCAAGGCAATTATTTGTTGGGGCTGCGGAATAACCGACCTGCAAAAGGTTATTGGTTTGTACCTGGTGGGCGGGTACATAAAAATGAGCTTATAAGCAGTGCTTTTTCGCGCTTAGCCAAGGAAGAGTTGGGAGCATCTTTAAATATTAAAAATGCCGAATTTATGGGTGTTTTTGAACACCTATACGACGACAACTTTTCTGGCGAAAATTTTTCTACCCATTACGTTGTGTTGGCACTAAAGGTAACGGTAGACCCCGACGATCTGGCACTGCCAATAGCGCAGCACAGTCGCTATCGTTGGCAGTCCATCGATGTGCTTCGAGCAGCGCAAGACGTACATCAGCATAGCAAGTGGTATTTTCAGGGTAAGGATGTATTAGGGAGAATAGAATGATAGTACCGATCATCATGGCCGGCGGTTCAGGAACAAGGATGTGGCCCTTGTCTCGCCAGCTTTTTCCCAAGCAGTTTCTGCGCCTGTGCGGCGTTAATTCCATGCTGCAAGACACTGTTTATCGTCTTAAGGGCTTGGAACATCAGCCCCCTCTGGTGATTTGTAATGAGGAACACCGTTTTTCTGTAGCTGAACAGTTGCGTGTGGGGGGAGTCATATCTAGCGGCATTATCCTTGAGCCTATTGGCAAGAACACTGCGCCTGCTATCACCCTAGCGGCTTTTCACGCCATGGCGCAAGGCCAAGATCCTTTACTGTTGGTACTTGCGGCTGACCATGTGATTAAAGATCCTGCTGCCTTTCGGCAAAGTGTGGCCCTTGCTGTGCCCTGTGCCCAGCAAGGAAAATTGGTAACCTTTGGCATAGTTCCTAATTCACCGGAAACCGGCTATGGCTACATCAAACGTGGCGAGGAGCAGGGTGAGGGTAGCTTTGTGGTAAGCCGTTTTGTTGAAAAGCCAGATAAGGCTACTGCCGAGTCCTATATCACCAGTGGCGACTATTTTTGGAACAGCGGCATGTTCCTGTTCAAGGCTAGCCGATACTTAGCGGAACTTGAGGCGCATTGCCCGGAAATATACAACGCTTGCCATAAGGCTGTTAGTCAAGCCAAGGCTGATCTGGATTTTATTCGTATTGATGCCGCAGCTTTCGCTGCCAGCCCCGAAGATTCCATTGATTACGCCGTCATGGAAAAAACGGCCAACGCCGTTGTGGTGCCCATGGACTGCCAGTGGAGTGATGTGGGCAGCTGGTCTGCCTTATGGGAAGTCAGCGAAAAAGATGTCAACGGCAATGCTATCCATGGTGACGTGATCAACCTTGACTGCTGGAATTCTTACATTCATTCGGAAGAAAGGCTTATCGCAGCCATCGGAGTCGAAGACTTGGTGATTGTTGATACCAAGGACGCGACCTTGGTTGCCAAGAAGTCAGACGTGCAGTTGGTCAAGAAGGTAGTGGAACAGCTAAAGGCCGAAGGCCGCAGCCAATGGCAGCATCACCGTGAGGTTTATCGCCCCTGGGGCAAATATGACTCCGTTGACAACGGCGAGCGCTTCCAAGTCAAGCGGATCACTGTCAAGCCGGGCGCTAAGCTCTCAGTTCAAATGCATCACCACAGGGCTGAGCATTGGGTAGTGGTGTCGGGTACAGCAAAGGTCACTATCGATGGTAATGATCAATATCTTACCGAGAATGAGTCCGTCTATATTCCCATCGCGGCTGTCCACGCTCTGGAAAACCCTGGAAAAGTGCCCTTAGAACTGATCGAGGTGCAGTCGGGTTCCTACTTGGGGGAAGACGATATTGTGCGTTTTGAGGACAAATACGGTCGAGCTTAATCTAATCGAGAATATAGATGAAGATATCAGTCATTACAGCGACATGGAATAGTGGAAGGACTATCGCTAGTACTTTGGATTCACTTGCCGCACAGTCATATAAAGATGTTGAGCTTATTGTTATTGATGGGGCTTCATCTGATGATACGGTTGAAATTATTAAATCTCGTAAGGATATTGACTTCGTTTTAATTTCAGAGCCGGATAATGGCATTTATGATGCCTTGAATAAAGGGATATTAAAAGCATCCGGTGATGTTGTCGGTTTCCTGCACTCTGATGATTTTTTTTCATCGCCTAATGTATTGACGGAGATCGCAGCGGAGTTTGAAAGGTCTGGGGTTGATGCAGTTTATGGCGATCTCGAATACGTAGCACAAAATAATGTCGAAAAAGTTATTAGACTCTGGCGGAGCGGCTTGTATTCAAAGAGTAAGATTGTTAACGGGTGGATGCCTCCTCATCCAACATTTTATATGCGAAGAAATAAGTACTTGGAGTTAGGTGCGTTTGACTTGCGCTATAGGATAGCAGCTGATTATGAATCTATTCTTCGCTACCTCTGGAAAGCTAATGTATCTGTTGCGTATATCCCTAAGGTTCTCGTGAAAATGAGGGTGGGCGGAGAAAGCAATCGTAGTTTCATGAATATCATCAAAAAGTCAAAAGAGGATTGGCAAGCAATGAAAGAGAATGACTTGCCTGCTCTACGCGCTATTTTGGGTAAAAATTTATCAAAAATATCGCAGTTTTTTGCTAGGTTCTGACATGCTAAATACAAATGACCTTCTGAATAATAGTCAGGTCGCCTTTGGTACCAGCGGCGCCCGCGGCTTGGTGGAGGACTTCAACCCTGATGTTTGTGCTGCCTTTGTCCTGGCCTTCGTTGAGGTGATGAAACAGCGCTTCAGTTTTGAGGCAGTTGCTTTGGGGATTGATAACAGGCCCAGTAGCCCTGCTATGGCGGCGGCTTGTGCCGCCGCCTTGATAGAGCAAGGCATTAAGCCGGTTTACTACGGCGTTTTGCCAACGCCGGCTATGGCTTTTACCAGTATGCAGGCGGGTATCCCTGCCATCATGGTTACTGGTAGCCATATTCCATTTGACCGCAACGGTCTTAAGTTCTATCGGCCTGATGGTGAGATTACCAAGGCTGATGAGCTGGCGATAAACCAAGTAAATGTGGCTTTTGCACCTGTTACCCAAGTGCCTTTTCTCGAGGTCAATGCAGAAGCAGCGGAGCGTTATATTCAGCGTTATCAGCAATTGCTCCCAGAACAAGCTTTGCTCGGACGTCGAATTGGGATCTATGAACACTCCAGTGCTGGCCGTGAGCTTTATGGGAGTTTGTTTGAATCGTTAGGAGCTGAAGTCATTAGCCTTGGTCGTAGCGATCAATTCGTCCCGATCGATACCGAGGCGGTTTCCATTGAAGATAAAGTTCGGGCGCGTGAGTGGACGGAAACCTACAAGCTTGACATGCTTTTTTCCACCGATGGTGACGGTGACCGTCCCCTTATCGCTGATGAAAAAGGGCAGTGGTTTCGGGGCGATGACCTGGGGATATTGTGTTCTAAAGCACTTGGCATAGATGCTTTGGCTGTACCAGTAAGCTGTACCACAGCAATAGAAAAGTCGGGCTTGTTCAATGAGGTAGTGCGTACCCGTATTGGCTCGCCTTACGTCATTGATGCTTTCCCTGTTCTCGCTGTTGAAAATGAGCATGTTGCAGGTTTTGAAGCCAATGGCGGCTATTTGTTGGCATCAACCGTAACAATAAACGGCCAGACTCTTGCTGCGCTGCCCACTCGCGACGCCTTACTCCCTGCACTTATGTTGCTGCTGTTAGCCGGGGATAAACAGCTGTCATCGTTGCGCCAAGAGATCCCACAGCGTTTTACATGTAGTGATCGGCTACAGAATGTACCACGTGAGCGCAGCAAAGCGTTGTTGGAGCGGTTGCTAGCTAGTACTGAATCTACTCTGGCGACAATGGAGGTAGATACGGCTGTTGTCGGCATTAATACAACGGACGGTGTTCGGGTGACATTAGCGGATGAACGTATTATCCACTTTCGTCCTTCTGGCAACGCGCCGGAATTACGTTGTTATGCAGAGGCGGAGACCCCTGAATTAGCAGAGACCATGGTAACAAAGGCTCTTAACTCTATATCGAAAATGGAATTTGCATGAAAGTTGCTGTTGCAGGCACAGGCTATGTCGGCCTGTCCAATGCTGTGCTTTTGGCGCAGCACCATAAGGTTGTTGCTGTCGACATTCTTCCGGAACGTGTATCCACTATTAATGCTGGCCGTTCGCCCATAGAGGATAAGGAGATTGAGCACTTTCTTACCAACAAGGAGCTGTCGCTGACAGCCAGCCTGGATGCTGAATCCGCTTACTCTGATGCTGATTTCGTTATCATCGCCACCCCAACCGATTACGATCCAGATACTAACTATTTCAATACCAGCTCGGTTGAATCGGTGATCCGGGAGGTGATGCGGGTTAACCCCAAGGCCGTGATGGTGATCAAATCCACCGTCCCGGTGGGTTACACCAAGCGTATTAAGGATGAGCTAGGCTGCGACAATATCATCTTCTCACCTGAGTTTCTGCGCGAAGGCAAGGCCTTGCACGACAACCTCTATCCATCGCGCATTATTGTCGGGGAGCGTTCTGAACGGGCTGAAAGGTTCGCGAACCTGTTGTTGGAAGGCGCCATTAAAAAAGACGTGCCCGTGCTTTTTACTGACTCTACGGAAGCCGAAGCTGTAAAGCTGTTCTCTAATACCTACCTTGCTATGAGGGTTGCGTACTTCAACGAGCTTGATACCTACGCCGAAACCCATGGCTTGGACAGCCGTCAGATCATCGAAGGGGTAGGGCTGGACCCGCGTATAGGTGGCCACTACAACAATCCATCTTTTGGCTACGGTGGTTACTGTCTTCCGAAGGATACCAAGCAACTCTTGGCCAACTATCAGGATGTCCCCAACAACATCATCGGTGCGATAGTTGATGCCAATACGACACGCAAAGATTTTGTCGCTGATTCGGTGTTGGCACGAAAGCCCAAGGTTGTAGGTGTCTATCGACTGATCATGAAGTCAGGCTCTGATAACTTTCGTGCCTCTGCTATCCAGGGCGTCATGAAGCGCATCAAAGCCAAGGGTGTTGAGGTTGTAGTCTATGAGCCGGTTCTCACCGAGTCTGAGTTTTTTCACTCTCGAGTTATCCAAAGCCTTGATGAATTTAAAGCAAGCTGTGATGTGATTCTGGCCAACCGCATGGTAGAAGAGCTGCAAGATGTAGCTGAAAAGATTTATACCCGTGATTTGTTTGGCAGTGATTAAAAAGGACTGATTTAGATGAAAGCAGTGATCCCCGTTGCCGGCCTCGGCACCCGTATGTTACCTGCCTCTAAGGCTATCCCCAAAGAGATGCTGCCGGTGGTGGATAAGCCTCTTATCCAGTACGTGGTTAATGAATGTATTGCCGCAGGCATCAAAGAAATTGTGCTGGTTACCCATTCTTCCAAGAACGCCATTGAAAACCACTTTGATAAGAGTTTTGAGCTGGAATCCATGTTGGAGCGCCGGGTAAAGCGGCAGCTATTGGAAGAAGTGCAGAGCATTTGCCCGGACGGTGTGACCATCATGCAAGTGCGCCAAGGTGAGGCGAAGGGTCTTGGCCATGCCATTTTGTGTGCAAAGCCACTGGTGGGTGACGAGCCTTTTGCTGTAGTGCTGCCTGATGTGCTTATCGACGACACGGCAGCCAATCCTAAAGCCGATAACATGGCAGAGATGGTTAAGCGTTTTGAAGAAACCGGCGTTAGCCAGGTGATGGTAGAAGCGGTGCCCATGGAAGCGGTAAGCAGCTATGGCGTGGTGGATTTGCAGGGCGCTGATATCGCTGCCGGTGAGTCATCCAAGATGTCCGCCATTGTCGAAAAGCCAGCCAAGGAAGAGGCGCCGTCTAACATGGCGGTAGTAGGGCGCTACGTGTTCGGCAAGGAACTGTGGCCGCTGTTGAAAAAAACCCCCATTGGCGCCGGCGGTGAAGTCCAATTGACTGACACCATCGCGCTGCTGATGGAGCGCCAGGATGTCGAGGCTTATCGCATTAAAGGCTATAGCCATGACTGTGGCGACAAGCTGGGTTATCTGAAGACCTTTGTCACCTACGGCCTGCGTAACCCCAAGCTGGGTAAAAAGTTCGCCGCCTTCCTTAAGTCCCTGGATATCTGACCATGATTTTGGTTACCGGCGGTGCCGGTTATATCGGCTCTCATACTGTGCTTGAGCTTTTAAGCGAAGGGCATGAGGTGTTGGTGCTTGATAACCTCTCCAACAGCACTACAGAGAGTCTGGCGAGGGTCGCGAGGCTTACCGGCTGTGAGCCGAGCTTTGTTGAAGGCGATATCCTTGACCGAGCGCTGCTCGATAGCTTGTTTGCCCAATACCCCATCGAGGCGGTTATCCATTTTGCTGGCCTCAAAGCGGTCGGCGAGAGCGTGCAGCAGCCGCTGCGTTATTACCAAAATAATGTCACTGGTACGCTCACCCTGTGTGAGGCGATGGCCAAAGCGGGTGTCTTTAAACTGGTATTTTCGTCATCCGCCACAGTGTATGGCGATCCCCAGACGGTTCCGCTTACCGAGCAGTCACCAACTGGGGGGACCACTAACCCCTACGGCACTTCCAAGTACATGGTTGAGCGTGTGTTGGCAGACCTTGCCAAAGCTGATGAGCGTTGGGCTATTGCTGTGCTGCGTTACTTCAACCCCGTCGGTGCCCATGAGTCGGGCCTGATTGGCGAAGACCCTAACGGCATTCCCAACAATCTGCTGCCATACATCAGCCAGGTAGCGGTGGGGCGCCTAAAAGAACTGCAAGTGTTTGGCGATGACTACCCAACCCCTGACGGCACCGGCGTGCGTGACTACATCCATGTGGTGGATCTCGCCAAAGGCCACTTATGCGCCTTGAACAAGCTTAAAGTGCAGCAGGGGTGGCAGGCTTATAACCTAGGCACAGGCAACGGCTATTCGGTGCTGGATATGGTCAAGGCTTTTGAAGAAGCCGCTCAGCGGCCAGTTCCCTACAAGGTGGTGCCGCGCCGGCCTGGAGATATCGCCACCTGTTTTGCCGACCCGCAATTTGCCGCCGAGCAATTGGAGTGGCGCGCGCAAAAGACGCTGCAACAGATGATGCAAGACGCTTGGCGTTGGCAGTCGCAAAACCCCAATGGCTATCGCAGCTGATAAAAGGGCACCTTCGGGTGCCCTTTTTTGTTAGCATTGACGCGTAAAATACGAGGGCATCCCATGCATTGTCTTGTTACCGGCGCTGCCGGTTTTATCGGTTTTCACGTTGCCAAGCGCTTGCTTGACGCCGGTTTTCAGGTAACCGGTATTGATAACCTGAACGACTATTACGATGTCAGCCTCAAAGAAGCGCGTCTGGCGCAATTAAAAGCGCATCCTGCCTTTACTTTTCATTTGCTTGATTTGGCTGATCGCCCCGGTATGGCGGCACTTTTTGCGAGCCGTTTTTTTGACCGCGTCATCCACCTTGGGGCCCAGGCCGGTGTCCGTTATTCCATTGACAACCCGCACACTTACGCCGATGCCAACCTGGTTGGTCACCTGAATGTGCTGGAAGGATGCCGTGCCCAAAAAACGCCGCATTTGGTGTATGCCTCATCCAGCTCGGTTTATGGCTTAAACACCAGCATGCCGTTTAAGGTGGCAGATTCGGTCGATCACCCGGTCTCACTTTACGCCGCGACCAAAAAAGCCAATGAGTTGATGAGCCACACTTATGCTCATCTTTACAACATTCCCTGTACCGGTTTGCGGTTTTTCACCGTCTACGGCCCCTGGGGGCGCCCGGATATGGCGCTGTTTAAATTCACCAAGGCCATTCTCAATGGCGACGCCATCGATGTGTATAACCACGGTCAAATGCAACGTGATTTCACTTATATTGATGACATCGTCGAATCTATTCTGCGTATTGCTGAAAAACCTCCTGCGCCTCAAAATAGATGGTCGCCAGAGCTGGGCAGTGCAGGGCAGAGCAGTGCGCCGTACCGCGTATTTAATATCGGTGCTGGCCAGTCGGTTAAACTAACCGAGTTTATTGAGGCTATCGAAAATGCGGTGGGTAAAAGCGCAAAGCGTAACCTGATGCCTATCCAACCGGGTGACGTACCTGCTACTTGGGCTGAAACCGAAGATCTATTCCAGGTTATTGATTATCGGCCTAAAGTGTCAGTAAAAGACGGTGTTGCCAACTTCGTGAAGTGGTATCGAGATTTTTATGCCGTCTAAAAAAAACAGCCCACATATTGGGCTGTTTTAAAGGCGTCTAAATCGCTCAGGGGCATTGAGCCTTTCCAGCTCTTGCTCCCTTAATTCTTCGGCTTTATAAACTTGAAATTTTTCACTGGCGGTTGCGCATTCTTCTAAGGCGCGTTTGACCATCAGCTCCAAGGTTTCAAGACTTTTTGCTCGTCTAAAATGGGGAAGCCAGTCTTCACTGGTTTTCATTTTCCAGTTTACCTTCTATCTAGCGTAACAAATTGAACCCGCGATCTGCGCTGGGGCAACCCTTGGCGGTTCAAAGGAACATCGAGTGTTACAGAGGAAATAATACCCGCTTAAGATACCACGGCTTCACTCTGGCCTGAAACATTTGTTACGGCGCGGTGAGGGTGTCTCTGTGTTTGCAAAATAGGCAGATGCAGCCGCTGGGCAGGCGCAGCCAAGCCCTTGCTGGTATAGTGCTGGCAGTCTTTAAGCTCGAGTCTAGTGAGAGTCGCGGATGAAGGTCACCGTTTTTGGTATTGGGTATGTTGGGTTGGTGCAGGCTGCCGTGTTGGCGGATGCTGGGCATCATGTGTGCTGTGTCGATATTGATCCAGACAAGATCGCTGGCCTGAAAAAAGGCGTTATTCCTATTTACGAGCCCGGCCTCGAAGCGCTGGTGCTCAAAGGGACAAGGGAAGGGCGCTTGGTATTTACTACCGATGCCGCCATGGGCGTAGGCCATGGGCAGTTGCAGTTTATCGCTGTAGGTACACCGCCGGATGAGGACGGCTCGGCAGATCTTAAGTACGTGCTTGCCGTGGCTGAAACCATTGCCCGGCACATGGCGGGGCGTAAGGTCATCATCAACAAGTCGACGGTTCCGGTTGGCACCGCTGATAAGGTCAGTGCCAAGGTCGCCGCAGTGCTTGCTGAGCGGGGCGAGTCTTTGCCTTATGCCGTGGTCTCTAACCCGGAGTTTTTAAAAGAAGGCGCTGCGGTTAGCGACTGCCAAAAGCCTGACCGTATTGTTATCGGCACCTCCGATAGCGAGGCAGAAAAAGCCATGCGCGAGCTTTATGCACCTTTTAACCGCAACCATGACAAAGTGATTGTGATGGATGTGCGCAGTGCTGAGTTGACCAAGTATGCGGCTAACTGCATGTTGGCCACCAAGATCAGCTTTATGAATGAAATCGCCAACCTTGCGGAGCTGCTTGGCGCGGATATTGAAGCGGTGCGTAAGGGGATCGGCTCTGATCCGCGTATCGGCTACCACTTTATCTACCCAGGGTGTGGCTACGGCGGCTCCTGTTTCCCCAAAGATGTGCAGGCTCTGGTACGCACGGCGCAGCAGGTGGGCTATGAGCCCGCGCTATTGCAGTCGGTTGAGGACGTTAATTACCGGCAAAAGCAGAAGCTGTTCCAGTTCATCAACCGTCATTTTAAAGGTGAGCTTGAGGGCAAAACCATTGCGCTTTGGGGGTTGGCATTTAAACCTAATACTGACGATATGCGAGAAGCTTCAAGCCGGGTGCTGATGGAAGCGTTATGGGCAGCCGGCGCCAAAGTGCAGGCCTTCGACCCTGAAGCCATGGACGAAACCATTCGCATTTATGGCCAGCGCTCTGATCTTAAATTGGTGTCCACCTTGGAAGAGGCCCTTGCCGGTGCCGATGCTTTGGCCATCTGTACCGAATGGCAACCCTTTAGAGCACCGGATTTTGAACGGATCAAAGCGTCGTTGTCTGAGCCGGTGATCTTCGATGGGCGAAACCTGTATGAGCCGGCGGCCCTGAAGGCGCAAGGATTTACCTACTACGCTATTGGCCGGGGTGATAGTATCAGCCAAAACCAATAAGCGAGGATATCCCACGTGGATAACGCCCAGGATAATAAGCTTGCATGGGCAGCCTTTGGGCTGCTCTTTTTGTTTGCAGCCCACTATTTTCAACACAATCTTGGTGGTTATGGCCTTCAAATCGCCTTTAATAACACCGTTTGGGTGGTGGCCCTGCTATTTGGCACCATTGGGGTGTTTAGTGCGGTAAACCGAGGTGTTTGGCGCCTGCCATCAAGTTGGCTGGCTTATGTGTTGCTTTTTATCGTCTTATTTCTTCCTTTTGCCTGGTCACAGCAGACCGGTGAATATGCCATTGGGCGATTCTTTGGTGTGTTGGGAGGGGTATTTTTCTTCGTTGCGCTCTTTCAATGCTTTGATGCAAAGCGCGATGAGCGAACCTTGCTCTTCATCTTGCTGTGCTCAGTGGGTATTGAAGCCTTATTGGGGACGCTGCAGTTATTTGGGTGGCAGTGGCTGCCGATAGGGCGCATAACCGGTGATGCCATTCGTCCCCAAGGCATCTTTCAACAGCCCAATGTTTTTTCGAGTTATCTTGCCATGGGAGTCGCCGCTGGCCTTTGGCTGTTGATAAAACACCCCCTGCCTGCGGCCAAGCCTTGGCAAAAGCCCATGTGGCTGGGTGTTATCTACCTGACTCTTGCGCTCTCTGGTTTTGGTCTTTATGTCACATTGTCCCGGACCGGCATTTTGGCATTGGTTGGCGTGCTGCTTTTGTTGCTTTGGGCACCTAAAGGCGAGAACCGGCGGGCTTTGTTTACGGCACTTACCTTTATTGTCATCGGTGAATTGGCCGGGATGATATTTGCTGAGTTATCGGCGCCTATTCGGGATGGGGCGGGCGTTGCTGCCAGTAGCAATGGCCGCACGGATATCTGGCGGGTGAGCTGGGCACTTTTTAGTGAACATCCTTTTACCGGTGTTGGCCTTGGCGGCTTTGAAGCGGCCTATGCCCAGCAGCGAGCTGTTACCTTTGCACAATCTGGCGTATTGGCCCTGGCCAATGTCGATCATCCCCATAACGAGCTATTGTTCTGGGCCGTGGAGGGCGGGTGCCTGCCACTTTTCGCATTGCTGGCTTTTGTTGGTTACTTTATCTGGCGATTGGCTCGGTTAGGGCGAAGTGGCCTTGGTTATGGTGCGTTGCTACTGCCCTTTGCATTGCATTCCCTTACGGAATATCCCTTCTACCATTCCGCTACTCACTGGTTTGCGTTTCTCTTTTTACTGTTCCTTGCCGAGTCAAGGATGGCTCAGGCTCATGAGCGTGAGGTAAAGCTACCTTATGTGTTCAAGTCGTTGAGCGTAATTGGGGTGTTGGTGGGGGGCTTGTTCATGGTGACCAACCTGCATACCATTTATAAACTGGTTGAGGTGGCCCGAGCCAACAAAGTGGCTAAAGAGGGAGACTCGCCTCTGGCTCCGCTGCTGGACATCGTCAATCCCATCGTCTTTCAAAACCACATCGAGCACATTGCCATGTATGCTCGCCTGCAACTTGCCCTTAAGAATCACGATACCAAAACCCTGCAGACGTTTATTCAGTGGGGCTGGCAGTTCAGTGAACATGTTGTCAGAGCCGACACCTTTATATATATGCTTGAAGCCGCTCAAGCTCTTGGCGACAAGCAACAGGAAGAAGCCATAAGAAAACGTGCCAAGTGGCTTTACCCCAACAATCCCTCTTTCGACCTTTCAGCCAGTGGAGCAGCAGCGCCAAGATGAAACCTGCCGTATTTCTTGACCGCGACGGAGTCATTAATGTCGATCACGGTTACGTGAGTAAAACCGATGAGTTTGAATTTATTGACGGTGTTTTCGATGCTTGCCGTGCCTTTAAGGAGCAGGGTTATCTGGTTGTTGTTATCACCAACCAGTCTGGTATTGCCCGTGGCATGTATACCGAAGAAGACTTCCAAGAGTTGACCCAGTGGATGGACTGGAACTTTGAAGACCATGGTGTCTTGCTCGACGGTGTCTATTACTGCCCTCATCATGCTGAAAAGGGCATCGGTCAGTACAAAGTCGACTGCGATTGCCGAAAACCCAAGCCAGGCATGTTGCTGGAGGCGCAACATGACCTCAATATCGATCTCGCTCGCTCGGTCTTTGTCGGCGACAAAGCCGATGATATGCGGGCAGCCCACGCGGCGGGCATCAGCAAGGCGGTTTTGGTAAAGACCGGCAAAGCTATTGCTGATGACGGTGTTTCACTGGCAAATGTGGTGCTTGACAGCATTGCTGATGTTCCCGTCTGGCTTGCTGCGAACAAATAACAACCAGTTGAGCTGGGGAGTGTTTTTGTGGGCTTGCCTTTTTTCTACGAGGCGCCCATACTTCGCTTCCCGTCGCCAAGGAGGCTTCGGCAAGGCGCCTGAAAAGAAAGCTTGACGGTGCTAAGCAGAAGAGTAGAATGGCGGCCCGCTTCGGGGATTGAGTCGAAAGGCTTAAAAAACGAAGTTTAGTGTGAAGCGAAAGGGCTTGACACTGTATTGGGAGGCGGTAGAATGCGCCTCCTCGCTTGAGAAAGCGACGCTCTTTAACAATTGAATCCAAGTAATCTGTGTGGGCACTCACAGTTGGGTAGACTCAAAAAATTGAGAACTACTCGATGAAGTGAAGTGTTCAACACTTCAGCAATTCATTGAGCATCAAACGCTTTTAATTGAAGAGTTTGATCATG